>DATKFL010000411.1:0-2146 GCA_035511355.1 Dongiaceae bacterium | reverse complement strand
CGATCCCCTCGGGGACCTTCGGTCCGCTCGCGACGATCCAGGTGCCCTGACCGCGGCCGGGCCTGGTCACGCCGGCGTGCCGGACGACGCCCCCGGCATCCCCGCCATGTCACCATGAAATTGCTGCACATCGTGCGGGATTTTCATGGTATCGTCCGGGCACGATGATCGCCCGGAAGGCCCTCCTCGTCCGGCTTCGGGGCGCGCTGGCGCGCGCTCCCATCGCCGTCCTCACCGGCCCGCGGCAGTGCGGCAAGACCACGCTGGCGCGGAGGCTCCTTTCCGAGGAGTCGGTCAATTACTTCGACCTCGAAGACCCGCTGAGCCTGGCGCGCCTCACCGAGGCGCGCGCGACCCTCGAGCCGCTTCGCGGCCTGGTGGTGATCGACGAGATCCAGCGGCGACCCGACCTGTTCCCCGTCCTGCGCGTCCTCGCCGACCGGCGCGGCCGGCGGGCGCGCTTCCTCATCCTCGGGAGCGCCTCGGGCGACCTGATGCGGCAGAGCGGCGAGACGCTCGCCGGACGCATGGAGAGGGTCGAGATGGGCGGCTTCACGCTGGACGAGCTCGGGCCCGGCGCCGCGCCGGCGCTGTGGCACCGCGGCGGCTTCCCTCGGGCCTGGCTTCCGCGCACCGGGAACGACAGCCGCACCTGGCGCCGGCAATTCATCCAGGTGCTGCTCGAGCGCGACCTGCCGCAGTGGGGCGTTCGCGTCCCTGCGACCGCGCTCCTCCGGTTCTGGACCATGGTGGCGCATTACCACGGCCAGATCTGGAACGCGGTCGAGCCGGCGCGGGCGCTCGACGTGAACCCGGCCACCACCCGGCGCTACCTCGATCTGCTCACCGACGCGTTGATGGTACGCCAACTGCAGCCCTGGCACGCCAACCTCGGCAAGCGTCAGGTCAAGTCTCCCAAGGTCTACGTACGCGACAGCGGACTGCTGCACCAGCTTCTCGGCATCGAGACGGAGAAGTCGCTCATGACCCATCCGAAGATCGGCGCCTCCTGGGAGGGATTCGTGATCGAGCAGGTGCTCGCCACCGAGCCGCACGATGGCGCATGGTTCTGGGCCACGCATCAGGGGGCGGAGATCGACCTCGTCCTGGCCCGCCGCGGCAGGCTCCTGGGCGTCGAGTGCAAGCGTACGGACGCGCCGCGCCTGACGCCGTCGATTCGGAACGCGATCGACGACCTGCCGCTCGATCGCGTGGCGGTCGTCTATCCCGGGAGCAAGCGATTCTCCCTGGAGCGGCGCGTGGAAGCCGTGCCGCTCGCCGCGCTCGCCCGACCCGGCGCTCTCTTCCCGAAGGGCCGCCGGTGATGGAAGCCGCGCTCCGGCCCCTCCCCTTCGCCTGGCCCTGGTTCCTGGTCTTCTGGCCGGTCTTCGCGTGGGTCTTCTCGGCCGAGGCGAAGGTCATGCGCGGCACGCCGATGATCGGCCCGGCGCCGAAGGAAGACCGCGGGTCGCTCCGCGTCGTCCTCTTCGGCTTCGGCCTCGCGATGTTCGCGGCGTTCTTCTGTCCGTTCGCCGCGCGGTGGGCGGCGCTCCCGGGACACCCGCTCGCCTGGTTCGCCATCGGGCTCGCGCTCATGGTCGCGGGAACGCTCCTGCGGCGGCACTGCTTCCGCGTCCTCGGCGCCTTCTTCACGGGGGCGGTGACCATCCAGAAGGAGCACCGGGTGATCGACGTCGGCGCCTATCGTTACGTACGACACCCGTCGTACACGGCGGGCCTGCTGATCGTTCTCGGCGTGGCGCTCGCGGGGGGGAACTGGCTGGGCGCCCTGGTCGCGTTCGCGCTCGCCTACCTCGCCTACTGGCACCGCGCCCGGATCGAGGAGCAGGCCCTGCTCGCGGCTCTCGGCCCGCAATACGCCCGCTTCATGGCAACCCGGAACCGATTCATCCCGTTTCTCCCCTAGCCGGTCCGGAGGAGGACCCCCATGCACCACGCATCGGCCCCGCGCGGCGACGCGTTCGTCGCCGCGGCAGTCCGTCTCTGCGCCGTTCTCGTGGCGCTCGCCCCCGGGCTCATGACCCCCGCCGGCGCCGCCCCGGCGAAGCCGACCCCCGCGACCAACCTGCCCGCCGATTCGATCCCGGCCGACTCGCCGCGCTGGGAGCTGGAGGGGCGCGCCGCG
>DATKFL010000410.1:0-4524 GCA_035511355.1 Dongiaceae bacterium | reverse complement strand
CGCTTCGAGCACTTCCTGCTCGGAGACCTCGCTCGCGCCGGCCTCCACCATGACCACCTCGGTGGCGCTGCCGACCACGACCAGGTCGAGCCGGCTCTCGTCCATCTGCTGGTAGGTGGGGTTGATCACGTACTGGCCGTCGATCAGGCCGACGCGCACGGCGGCGATCGGCGTGGTGAAGGGGATCTCGGAGATGTGCAGGGCGGCCGAGGCGCCGGTCACCGCCAGGACGTCGGGATCGTTCGCGAGGTCCGCCGACAGCACCAGCGCGATCACCTGCGTCTCGTAGGACCAGCCCTTCGGGAACAGCGGCCGGATCGGGCGGTCGATGACCCGCGAGGTGAGGGTCTCCTTCTCGTTCGGGCGCCCCTCGCGCTTGAAGAAGCCGCCGGGGATCTTGCCGGCGGCGTAGGTGTTCTCGCGATAGTCGACGGTCAGGGGCAGGAAATCGATCCCCACCTTCTCCTTGCGATCGGCCTGCGCGGTGACCAGGACCACGGTGTCGCCGAAGCGCACCGTGACGGCGCCGTCGGCCTGCTTGGCCATCCGGCCCGTCTCGATGGTGAGAGTCCTGCCTCCGAATTCAATGCTCTTGGTCAACATCCGGTCGCTCCTTGTGCGGCGCTCTCACGGCGCCGTCGCACCCGGCTTCCCGTTCCCCGGACCGCGTCCGAGGTTTGCGATGATGGGCGGGCGTCTCTGTTCGATGGACAAGCCGGGGCGGTGAGGCGCCGCAGCAGGGAAGGTGACAGGGCACCCACCCGCGCGGCCGCAACGGCGACGATCACAAAGTGGTCTCCCGAAGTCTCGGAGCCCGAACGCTGAACGATGCTGCGCGAGCCGACGCCGGAAAGGTGATGGGTCGCCCTACCGGCGGATTCCGAGGCGCTTCTTCAGGGCGAGGTAGCGCTCGCCGTCCTTGCCCTCGAGGTAGTCGAGCAGTCGCCGGCGCGCGCTGACCATCTTGAGCAGGCCCCGGCGCGAATGGTGATCCTTCGGCTGCTGGTTCAGGTGCAGCGTCAGGTCCTCGATGCGGCGACTGAGGATGGCGACTTGCACTTCCGGAGAGCCGGTGTCGGAGGGGTGCGCCTGGTAGCTCTCGATGATCCCAACCTTCTTCTCTTTGGTCAGCGACATGGTTCCTTTCAACCCCTCGGGAACACTGACATTGGCTCCGAAACGGCGGCGAATCTAGCACAAGCGGTCCGGCCTGTAAAGGGCGCCGGGTCAACGGCCGAAGACGATTTGCGGCCGGATCAGCGGCCGGATTTCGGGTGAGGCGACCACCACCTCGGCGATCGCCACCAGGCGCCCTTCCGGCCCCTGCAGCCGGCAGCGTCCGGGCGGGAGCGGGGAAGGAGTCATGACGTCCGCCGGACCGCACGGCCGTCCATGGCGCACCGCGTGCGCCCCCGCGGCGGTCAGGCGCACGGTCGGCATGCCGAGCGGCACCTCGTCGAGGGTCAGAAGCCGCCCGGCGGCCTCGCGCCCCAGACGGGTCATTTCGTCGAGCGTCATGGCCTGCTCCACCCGGAACGGTCCGGCCGCCATGCGACGCAACGAATGCAGATGCGCCCCGCAGCCGAGCGCCCGGCCGATGTCGTGCGCGAACGAGCGCAGGTAGGTCCCGGCGGAGACTTCGGCCTCGATCTCGAGGTCGGTCCCCGCGAACGAAAGGAGTTCGAGGCGCTTGAAGGTCACCATCGTCGGGGTCGGGGTCACCGGGCGGTTGCGACGCGCCAGACGGTACATCGGCGTCCCCTGGACCTTCTTGGCGGAGAAGACCGGCGGAGTCTGCGACACCCTGCCGCGGAACTGGTCGAGGAGCGGCTCCAGCTCGGCGCGCTCGACATGCACCTCGCGTGGCGGGCCGTCCGGCTGGCCGGCGCGATCGTACGTGTCGGTGCCGAACCCGAGACGGACGACGCCGCGGTAGGTCTTGTCGACCCCCGAGAGGACCGACGCGAGCCGGGTGGCCCGACCGATCATGAGCACCAGAAGGCCGGTCGCCAGCGGATCGAGCGTGCCGGCGTGACCGATCCGTTTCTCGCCGAGGGCGCGCCGCGCGACCGCCACGACGTCGTGCGAGGTCGGACCTTCCGGCTTGTCGACCAGGAGGACCCCTTCGACGGGCGTCATCTCAGGAGGGGTCCCCGCCCGGCTCGCCGCCGGACGACTCGTGGATCTGCCGCAGCACCCGCTCGATCCGGTCCCCCTTCTCGAGGGAGTCGTCGAAGGCGAAGCTCACCGTCGGCGCGTAGCGCAGGTGGAGGTTCTTGAACAGGGTCCGCTGGATGAGGCCGGCGGCGCTGCGGAGCGCCTTGAGGCTGCCGTCGCGCGCGGTCTCGTCCCCGAGGACGCTGACGAAGACCTTCACGTGGCGCAGGTCGGGGCTGACCGAGGCGCCGGTCAGCGTGACGAAACCGAGGCGCGGGTCGCGCAGATCGCGCAGCAGCATGCGCGAGATCTCCTCGCGGATCAGATCGGCCAGGCGCTCCGTGCGCGTGCTCATCAGGAGAGGAACTCGATGTCGCAGGAGAGCAGCTCGCCCGGGGCGCGCCGTTCAATCTCCTCGCGGATGGCGTTGAAGGTCTGCTCCAGGGGGGCGCGCGCCGAGGCGATGCCGACGATGCCCAGCGTCGCGCGCTGCCACAGATCCTGGTGGCCGATTTCGGAGACCGACACGTTGTAGTGCTCGCGGAGGCGGTCCTTGAGGCTGCGGAGGAGCATCCGTTTTTCCTTGAGCGATCCGGCGGTCGGCAGGTGCAGCCGGACGAGGCAGAGGGCGACGTCGAAGTTCTCGCCCTCGTCGGCGGCCGCCATGATCAGAGCGTCTTGACGGCGACCTTCTCGATCTTGAACGCCTCGATGACGTCGCCGATCTTGATGTCGTTGAAGTTGGCCACGCCGATGCCGCACTCGTAGCCCTGCTTCACCTCCGACGCGTCGTCCTTGAAGCGCCGGAGCGACAGGATCTTGCCGGTGAACACGACGACGTTGTCGCGCAGCAGGCGCACGTCCGCGCTCCGGGTGATGCGGCCGTCGGAGACCATGCAGCCGGCCACCGTTCCGATCTTCGGGACTTTGAAGGTCTGCCGCACTTCGGCGCGACCGAGGTAGACCTCCTTCGACTCGGGGTCGAGCAGGCCCACCATCGCGCTCTTAATCTCGTTGGCGATGTCGTAGATGATCGAGTGCAGCCGGATGTCGACCTTTTCCTTGTCGGCGAGCTCCTGGGCGCTGCGCTCCGGCCTGACGTTGTAGCCGATGATGATGGCGTTGGACGCCGAGGCCAGGAGCACGTCGGTCTCGGTGATCGCGCCGGAGCCGGCGTGGATGACCCGCGTCTTGACCTTGTCGGACGGCAGGTCCTGCAGGGTCTTGGTGAGCGCTTCGACGGAGCCCTGCACGTCGGCCTTCACGACCAGGGGCAGCTCGCGCACCGTCCCCTCGGTGATCTGCTGGTACAGGTGATCGAGGGTGAGTCGGGACGACTTGGCCATCAGCTCGGCGCGCAGCTTCTGCTGCCGGAAGGCGCCAATCTGCCGCACCCGCCACTCCTCCTCGAGGACCTGGAACGGGTCGCCCGCCTTGGGGACGCCCTCGAGTCCAAGCACCTCCACGGGGATCGACGGTCCGGCCACCTGGGTTCTGCGGCCCAGGTCGTCGAACATCGCGCGCACTTTGCCGTGCACCGCCCCGGCGATGAACGGGTCGCCGATGCGCAGCGTGCCGCGCTGCACCAGCACGGTCGCGACCGCGCCGCGCGACCTGTCGAGTCGCGACTCGAGCACGGTCCCGGCCGCCTGGGTCGCCGGATCCGACTTGTAGTCGCCCAGGTCGGCGACCAGCAGGATCATCTCGAGCAGTTCATCGATGCCCTGCTTCGCCTTGGCGCTGACCGGAACGGCGACGGTCTGGCCGCCCCAGTCCTCGACCAGGAGGTTCTGGTCGGAGAGCTGTTTCTTCACCCGGTCGAGGTTCGCGCCCGGCTTGTCGACCTTGTTGATCGCCACGACGATCGGCACTCCGGCCGCTTTGGCGTGCGCCATCGCTTCGAGGGTCTGCGGCATCACCCCGTCGTCGGCCGCCACCACCAGCACGACGACGTCGGTGACCCGGGCGCCGCGCGCGCGCATCATGGTGAACGCCTCGTGACCCGGCGTGTCGATGAAGGTGATGCCCCGATTCTTGTGGCGGATGTGATAGGCGCCGATGTGCTGCGTGATGCCGCCCGCCTCGCCCGCGACGATGTCCGACGAGCGGATGGCGTCGAGCAGCGACGTCTTGCCGTGGTCGACGTGACCCATGATCGTGACGACCGGCGGCCGATGGACGAGATCCTCAGGACGGTCGGCAACGACGTCCGCCGCATCCTCGGCCTGATACTCGTCCTCCTTCACCGCCTGGAATCCGAATTCGCCGGCGATGAGCTCGATCTGATCGAAGTCGAGTCGCTGGTTGATCGTGACCATGAGGCCGAGGTTCTTGAACGCGAACGCGACGATCTCGGTCGCCGGGATC
>DATKFL010000409.1:0-3125 GCA_035511355.1 Dongiaceae bacterium | reverse complement strand
GAGCCGGGTCGATTCCCACCCGGCGCTGGCGAAGGCCCGCGCGAGGGCGGCGACATGCCAGCCGTCGGCGGCGGCGAGAAGCGCGGCGCGCGGCATCGCCCCCTACTTTCCGGGGCCGAGCCCGAACGAACGGAGGAGCGTCCCCTCGTCGGTCCGCCCGGCGGCGAAGACCTTGCCGGTGGCGGCGTTGATCAGGGTGACGCGCGCCGGACTGAAGAGGAGCGGATCGATGCGGTAGAAGTCGCCGTGCTCCTTCAGGAGATCGTGGAACAGCCGCCCGTGCTCGCGCGACGCCGAGGAGGGGACGCGGTCGATGATCGCGTCGATCGCTTCGTCCGGCGCCTCGACCCAGAGACAGACCTCGGCGCCGTACAGCACGGCGTCGTTGGTCCGGCCGATCGCCCGGAGGGTGTCGGGATGGCCCGGTGCGACCGGGCAGGAGCCGGTCCCCGCCAGGACCCGCACGACGTCGAAGCCGATCTCCGCCAGCTTGTGCATCGCGGTCTCGACCGAACGGGAGGCGACCTGCACCGAGCCGGTGATGCTGCCGGTCGCCGCGGCAATCAGCGTCAGGGTCGAGGGCTGGGTGCCGCAGGCCGCGGCCACGGCTTCTCCCACGTCGTCCCCCGGCAACCGATCGCATTCGAGCAGGAGAACCGTCGGCCCGGTCGGGGCCTTGAGCGGCCAGCGTTCGAACAGCGGCTCGGCGGCGCGCACCGCGCGCGCCGGCCCGGAGCCCATCGCGAAGAACCGCCCCGCCTGAACCTTCCAGCCGGCGTACTGCGAGCCGAGACAGGAGACCAGCGGCGCGTCGACCTCGACGCGCGCCTCCATGATCGCCGCCGGTCCGAGGGTCCGGACGCCGACCCGCACCTCGCCCAGCCCCCCGAGGCAGGCCTCGGCGTAGAGGCGCGCCGCCTCGAGCGATCCGGGCCACTCCACGCCGGCGTCGATGAGCCGGGCGCCGCACGGAAGCCGCGACGCGTGCACCCCGATCGAGGCACCGGCGCTCTCGAGAGCGTCGGCCACCCTGACCGCGGCCGGATTGATCCGCGCCACGGCGGGGCCGAGACGCGCGGCGGCGTCGAACGGTCGCATCAGCGTTCCTCCCGCACCAGGATCTCCCCGAGCGCCCCGTCGGCGAGGTCGCCGCGGTAGCGCACGAACGTCGCGGTCGCCGGGTCGACCGGCGCCCCGAGACCGGCCGCCGCCATGGCGTCGACGTACGGCCCGAGCCAGGGTGCCACGGTCCGCCCGGAGCGCGCGAACATCGGCCCCGGTTGGAACGGTCCCAGCACGACGATCGTTCCGCGGCGCATCATCGCACCGGTTCCCGCTCCCGGAGCCGACAGCAGGAGCATCGTTCCGGCGATCAGGGCGGCCCCGGCGGCGTCTCCGGCACCCCCCAGGGCCATGAAGCCACGACGCATCCGGTAGCCGGCGCACGCCCCGGCGCGGCCGCGGACGATCAGCACCCCGCCCGCCTGACCCTCCGGGGCGCCCGGGAGCGGCGCGCCGGCCTCGTCCCCGGCGTCCCCGCATATCAAGAGGATGCCGCCGCGCATCCCTTCGCCGGCGCGATGGCCGGCATTTCCCTCCACCGTCAGGCGGCCGCGGGTCATGCCGGACCCGAGGCGGTCGAAGCGGCCGAGGTCGCCCTCGAGCTCGAGCGCCGCATCGGGACCGGCGGTGCGGGTGAGGGTGAACAGGTCGCCGATCGCCGCGTCGCCCGCGGTGGTCGGCACGGTCGCACGCGCCGCGGCGGCCGGGTCGATCGCCGCGAGATGCTCCGGCGCGAGACCGGCGGCGTCGACCCGCGCGCCCGCGGGGAGCGCGCCGGCCCGGAGCGCGAGACGCAGGCTCACGCGCCCGCCCCGCCGTCGGGACCCACGCCCGCGCCTCCCGGCGGCGACTCGAGCAGGCGGCGCAGGTGAAACAGGTGCTTGCCGAGGCGGCCGCCGTAGTTGCCCGCCGCGATCCGCGCGACCCCCGGTCCGCAGGCGCCCCGGATGCCGGCGCGCATCGCCGCGGCGACGTCCTCGTAGGTCAGCCCGTCGATGACGATCTCGAGGACCGACTGGACCTCGTCGCCGAGCGCCGAGGTGGCCGCGCCGCGGAGCGTCGGGCAGTAGGGGGTGTTGGTCGAGGCGATCAGCTTCCGGTATTTCGAGCCGACCTTGCTGCCGCTGCGCACGATCCCGCCGGGAAAGGGGAGGATGACGCGCGGGCAGCCGGCGATGGCGGCGACCGCCCTTTCGGCGGCGGCGAGGGTCGCCTCGGGGGCGCGCCCGAGGATGAGGAAGTTGCCGCCCGCCACCCCTTTCACCACCCCGCAGCGATCGTCGACGACGAATTCACCGTCCATCACCGGGATGCGCCAGAAGCGGTGGGCGCGCGCGGCGCCGCCGGCGAGCGCCGCGAGCGAGGCGTCGATCCGCTTGCTCGTCTGGTGCCCGTCGCCGAAGAAACGCAGCATCGCCCCGAGTCGCACGCTCTCTTCCGACGGCAGGTCGTCCCAGCAGGAGGAGGTGGCCGCGGTCATGACGCACTGCCCGACCCGGCGCACCACCTGGTCCTGGAGTTCGGCCACCGAACGCGCGAACAGCATCACCCGCACGCCGGGACGACGATCGGGCGTCGCTTCGGGGAGCGGCCCTTCGATCCCGGCCTCGGCGCCGCAGGCGATGATCGAGCTCGCAAAGCCGGTCATCGCGGCGGCGGCGACGCGCGCGCGGCGCTCGTCGACCGCGGTGATCAGGAGGCGCGCGGCGCGCAGCGTGAACGCCTCCGCATAGGTCTCCTCGATCAGGGTCCCGTCGATCACCATGCCTGCACGGTCTCCGGGCGAGCCAGCGCCTCGGGCTCGACGACGCGATCCTCCCACGGGATCGAGGCGGCGCGCTCCAGATCGTCGCGCACCGCGGCGTCGTCGGCGGCGCCGTCGCGGCGGGGCAGTGGGACGGCCTGGAAGGTGCGCCCCGGTCGCGCGTCGAGGATCGTCCCCTCCTGCAGGACCAGGCGGCCGTCCTTGAAGAGCGCCACCGGCGCGGCGAACATCGCCCCGGGATCGGGATCGGGTCGGTAGATCGCCACGTCGCCGTCCGCGCCCGGGCCGAGGTGGCCCT
>DATKFL010000408.1:0-12280 GCA_035511355.1 Dongiaceae bacterium | reverse complement strand
ACGCCGTGGGGCGCGTGATATCGCTGGAGCGCACGGGCGCTGCCGCGATCCTGGTGGTCGAGCCGCCCGCAGCGATCGAACGCTATCTGGTCGCGAAAGGCTCGATCGCGGTCGACGGAATCTCGCTGACCGTCGCGGCGCGGCGCGACGGAACGTTCGAGGTGGCGCTCATCCCCGAGACGCTCGCGGTGACCGGGCTGGGAACCAGGGGCGCCGGGGATCGGGTCAACCTCGAGGTCGACCTGATCGGCCGCTACGTCGCGGAAGCGCTCGGCCGGCGCCTGGCGCCGCCGGAGTCGCGGGTCACGCGCGAGCTTCTCGAACGGCACGGCTTCGTCGCGCGCGAGGTGGCGTCATGAGCCGCCGGCGGAAGATCGACAACGCCGGCACGTTCGCGCCGGTGGACGAGGCGATCGCCGACATCGCCGCCGGCCGCTTCGTGATCGTGGTGGACGACGAGGATCGCGAGAACGAGGGCGACCTCACGATCGCCGCCGAGAAGGTGACGCCGGAAGCGATCAACTTCATGGCGAAGAACGGTCGCGGCCTCATCTGCATGCCGATGACCGGGCTGCGCCTCAAGGAACTGAAGATTCCGCAGATGGTGCAGAAGAACACCTCGCCCTTCGCGACCGCGTTCTGCGTCTCCGTCGAGGCGCGCGACCGGGTGACCACCGGGATCTCCGCCGCCGATCGGGCGCACTCGGTCAGGGTCGCCATCGACCCGGACACGCGCCCCTCCGACCTGACCCGGCCGGGGCACATGTTCCCGCTCCGGGCGCACGACGGCGGCGTCCTGAAGCGCGCCGGGCAGACCGAGGCGGCGGTCGATCTCGCCCGCCTCGCCGGTCTCTACCCGGCGGGCGTCATCTGCGAAATCATGAACGAGGACGGCACCATGGCGCGGCAGGACGATCTGTTCGGCTTCTCGCGCCGGCACGGCATCCGGATGATCACCATCGCGGACCTGATCTCGCACCGGATGCGGAACGAGCGCCTGGTGCGACGCGTGGCGCAGCCCTGGATCCCGACCCGGCACGGCCGCTTCCGGCTGGTCGCCTACCGGAGCGACATCGAGAAGAAGACCCACCTCGCGCTGGTGCTGGGCGACATCGGCCCGGAGGACCAGGTGCTGGTGCGGGTGCACTCCGAGTGCATCACCGGCGACGTCTTCGGCTCGATGCGCTGCGACTGCGGCCCGCAGCTCAACCGCGCCATGGAGATCATCGCGCGCGCCGGACGCGGCATCGTCGTCTACCTGCGCCAGGAGGGGCGCGGCATCGGGCTCCTCAACAAGCTCCGGGCCTACGAGCTGCAGGAGGCCGGCAAGGACACGGTCGAGGCGAACCACAAGCTCGGCTTCAAGGCCGATCACCGCGACTACGGCATCGGGGCGCAGATCCTCCGCGACCTCGGCTGCCGGCGCATCCGGGTGCTGACCAACAACCCCGGGAAGTTCTCGGCGCTCCGCGGCTACGGCCTGGAGATCGTCGAACGGGTGCCGCTCGAGGTGGCGCCGAACGAGATGTCGAGGAGTTATCTCAAGACCAAGAAGGAGAAGCTGGGGCACCTGCTGTCGCTGGTCTGAGCCCCCGACGCCATGTTCGAAACGCTGTCCGACCGGCTGCAATCGGTCTTCCGCACCATCCGGGGCCACGGTCACCTGACCGACACCGAGCTCCAGGAAGGGCTGCGCGAGATCCGCCGCGCCCTCCTCGAGGCCGACGTGCATCTCACGGTCGCGAAGGATCTCCTCGACCGCGTGCGCGCGCGCGCCGCGCAGGAGGAAATCCTGAAGAGCCTCACCCCGGGGCAACAGGTCATCAAGCTGGTGCGCGACGAGCTCGTCGGCGTCCTCGGACAGGGGTCCCAGGAGGAGCGGCTGCGCGAGGCGGCGCACCCGCCGACGGTCGTCATGATGGTGGGACTGCAGGGATCGGGGAAGACGACCACCACGGCGAAGCTGGCGCGGCACCTCCGCGGCCGCGGTCGCTCGCCGCTCCTGGTCGCCGCCGACGTGCGCCGCCCCGCCGCGGTCGAGCAGCTCCGGATCCTCGGGAAGCAGGTCGAGGTCCCGGTGATCACGGCGCCCCCGGGCGGCGACGCCGCGGCCGCGGTGACGCTGGCGCTCCGCGAGGCGCGCCAGACCGGCCGCAGCCCGGTGCTGATCGACACCGCGGGTCGCCTGCACATCGACGACGATCTGATGCAGGAGCTGACCACCCTCAAGGAGATGTCGAACCCGGCGGAGATCCTGTTCGTCGCCGACGCCATGACCGGGCAGGACGCGGTGCGCTCGGCGGGGGCGTTTCACGAGCGGCTGACGCTGACCGGCGCGATTCTCTCGAAGACGGACGGCGACGCGCGCGGGGGCGCCGCGTTGTCGCTCCGGCACGTCACCGGCGTGCCGATCAAGTTCGTCGGCACGGGCGAGAAGATCGACGACCTCGAGGCGTTCCATCCCGACCGGATGGTGTCGCGCCTGCTCGGGATGGGCGACGTCCTCACCCTGATCGAAAAGGCGCAGGGGATCGCGACCGAGGCGGAGGCCGTCGAGACGGCGCGCCGCCTGCGCCGCAACGAGCTGACTTTCGACGATCTCGCCGAGCAGATCGACCGCATGGGGAAGATGGGGTCGATCCGGCAGGTGCTCGGGATGCTCCCCGGCGGCGCGGCGCTCGCCAACGCGCCGATCGACGAGGCGGGCCTGAAACGCTCCCGCGCCATCATCGGTTCGATGACCCGGGAGGAGCGCGGCGCGCCGCAGATTCTCGACGGCCGCCGGCGCCTGCGGATCGCGCGCGGCTCCGGCACGTCGGTGAACGAGGTGAACCGGCTGGTCAAGCAGTTCAAGCAGATGAAGCGGATGATGAAGTCGTTGCAGACGCAGGGCCGCCGGGCGAACCTCGGCGCGATGTTCAAGCAGGGGCGATCGTTTCCACGGTGAACCAGGGTGACGCGCCGCAAGGGCGCCGGAGGTGAGGGAGTGCTGGCCATCAGACTGTTTCGCGCGGGATCCAAGAACCGGCCTTTCTATCGCATCGTCGTGTCGGAGTCGGCGCGCACGCCCGGCTCGCGGGTGACCGCGCAGCTGGGGGTGTACGACCCGACCAAGAAGCCCGAGGTGGTGCGCCTCGACGTCGGCAAGGCGGAGGAGTGGCTGAAGCGCGGCGCGCACGCGTCGGACACGGTGCGTTCGCTCATCGAGCGGGCGCGCGCCACCGCGACCGCCTGACCCCGAAGATGGATCTCAAGGGGTGGGTCGAAGCGATGGCGCGCCGCCTGGTCGATCGTCCGGACCAGGTGTCGGTGCGGGTGGTGGAGGAGGACGACGCCGACGTGGCCGAGCTCAGCGTCGCGCCGGAGGAGATGGGGCGCGTCATCGGGCGCCAGGGACGCACGGTGCAGGCGCTCCGCACGCTTCTCGACGTGGCCGGCGACAAGGAAGGGCGCGCTTACGATCTTGAAATCCTCGACTAGCACGGCGGGCGAGGACCGGGGGGCGCTGGTCCCGGTGGCGACCGGTCTGAGGCTTCGCGGCGCCGGCGGAAGGCTGACGGGGCGGTTGATCCGGGGTGGAATCGACCAGTTCCGGAGCGGCGCCGAGGTCCACGTGGGCGGCCCCGGGATCGTCGCAAGTCGGCAGGAGATAGAGACCTACGCGCTTTACGGGAACAAGGTGGTGATCAAGTTCCGGGGGATTGACACCGCCCGGCAGGCCGAATCGTTCGAGGGCCTCGATATCCTGATGCCCTGCAACGGGTTGGTTGATCTCCCGGAGGGTGCCTACTATATTTTCGAACTGGTCGGCATGCGGGTCAGGACGCGCTCAGGGCGCGACCTGGGTCATGTGCGGCGCGTCATCGAGACGGGTGGCGCGCCGCTCCTCGTGATCGAGACGCCCGAAGCCGGCGACGCGGAGCGGAGCGAGTTGATGATTCCGGCGGCTCGCTCGATCTGCACGGCGATCGACAAGGCGGCGCGGACGATCACCATCGACCCGCCGGAGGGGCTTCTGGAGCTGTGATGCAGATCGACGTCGTGACCGCGTTCCCGGGCCTCGTCGAGGGGCCGCTGGGCTTCAGCATCGTGCGCCGCGCGCGCGAGGCGGGCCTGGTGGACGTGCGCGTGCACGACCTGCGCGACTACGCGGACGATCGCCACAAGAAGGTGGACGACACGCCCTACGGCGGCGGCGGCGGCATGGTGCTGATGCCCGGACCGCTGTTCGCCGCGGTCGAGGCGATCCGCGACACCGCGCCCGTCGACGGGACGCGCACGATCCTCTTCTGTCCGCAGGGGCGCCGCTACGATCAGGAGACCGCCCGGAGGCTCGCCGGCTGTCCGCGGCTCGTGCTGCTGTGCGGCCGCTACGAAGGGGTGGACGAGCGGGTGCGCGAGCATCTCGCGGACGAATCGATCTCGATCGGCGACTACGTGCTGACCGGCGGCGAGATCCCCGCGCTGGTGCTGATCGACTCGATCACGCGCCTGCTGCCGGGGGCGCTGGGCGACGCCGAGGCGACGCATCGCGACACCTTTTCCGAGGGACTTTTCGATTTTCCGCAGTACACCCGCCCGGCGGATTTCCGCGGCCACAAGGTCCCGGAGATCCTGCTGTCGGGAGACCACGCGCGGATCTCGGCGTGGCGGCGGGAGCGGGCGCTGGAACGGACGGCCCGCGAGCGCCCCGACCTTCTGACAGGTCGGGCGCGCGGCACGACGGCACCGGAGCACTGAAACGAGGAAGCGAGGGGAACCATGGACGTCGTCAAGTTGATCGAAAGTCGTGAGATGAAGACCCAGCCGCCCGCCTTCCAGGTGGGCGACTCGGTCAAGGTGCACGTCAAGGTGCGCGAGGGCGAGAAGGATCGGATCCAGGTCTTCGGCGGCCTGGTGATCGCCATGAAGGGCGGCAGCGTCGGCGCCACCTTCACCGTGCGCAAGGTCTCCGACGGCATCGGCGTGGAGCGGATCTTTCCGCTCTACTCGCCGGTCATCGGCAAGATCGAAGTGACCAAGCGCGGGCGGGTGCGCCGCGCGAAGCTGTACTACCTGCGAAGCCGCCGCGGGAAGTCGGCGCGCATCGAGGAGCGCAGCGAGGCGTAGGAGGGTGCATGGACGACCGGCCGGCCGGACTCGCGAACGGGCCCTCTGGGCCCGGGGGGTGCGGCATGTCGCCGGCGTCGACGAGGTGGGTCGCGGCTGTCTCGCGGGCCCGGTCATGGCGGGGGCGGTCATCCTCGATCCGCTCCGGCCGGTGGACGGGCTCCGCGATTCGAAGCTCCTCGAGCCTTCGCGGCGCGAGGCGCTGGCCGGGATCATCGAAGAGCGTGCGGTCGCCGTGGCGTTCGGCATCGCCGACGTCGCGGAGATCGACGCGCGGAACATCCTGCGCGCGACCGAGCTGGCGATGCGGCGCGCCGTGGAGGCCCTGGCCGTGACGCCCGAGTATCTCCTGGTCGACGCCATCGCCATCCCGGGGACCGCGATCCCGCAGCAGGGAATCGTCCACGGCGATCGGCTGTGCGCCACGATCGCCGCCGCGTCGATCGTGGCGAAGGTGCGGCGTGACGCCCTGATGCGGCGCCTGCACGCCGACTGGCCCGCCTACCGTTTCGACGCCAACAAGGGATACGGCACGAAGGCGCACCTCGAGGCGCTCGCCCGGCACGGCGCCACGCCGCTGCACCGGTCGACCTTCCGCGGCGTCCCGGGTCCGCGCCCGACCGCGGGCGCCGGACCGGCCCCCGGGGCGAGGTAATCGATGCCGGCGCTCGACCGGGCGAAGACCATCCAGGCCGCGGAAAAATTCGTCAAGGCGGGGAAGCTCGCCGAGGCGGTCAAGGAGTACCAGAAGCTCGCGGACGACAACCCCCGCGACATGAACGTCATGAACAAGCTCGGCGACCTGCTCGTGCGCGCCGGGAAGAACTCCGACGCGCTGAAGCACTTCGTGCGGATCGCCGACTACTACGGTCGCGACGGCTTCCACCTGAAGGCGATCGCGATGTACAAGAAGGTCTGCAAGCTCGATCCCACGAACATCGACAGCCAGCAGCGGCTCGCCGTCCTCTACGTGCAGCAGGGGCTGCAGAGCGACGCGCGCGCGCAGTACGTCCAGCTCGCGGATCACTTCCACAAGAAGAACCAGCCCGCCGAAGCGGCCGAGGCGCTGCGCCAGGTTCTCGAGATCGATCCCGAGAACCTGAAGGTGCGCCTGGCGCTGGCCGAATCGCTGATGAAGTCCTCGAAGGCCGACGAGGCGGCGCGCGAGTACTGCCTCGTCGCCCGTTCCACCGCCGCGCGTGGCGCCGTCAACGAGACGATCGAAGTGCTGCGCCGGGCGGTGCAGGCGAGCCCGGCCCTGCCGGGGCTCCCGGGGCTCCTGCTCGGGGTCGTGACCCGCATCGAGACCGCGCCGGCGCCGCTCGTGAGCGCCGCGGAAGAGGTGGTGCAGCATGCCGCGCGCAGCGCCCTGGCGCACGTCGTCCTCGGCGAGTCGTTGCGCCGCGCCGGGCGCGCCGCGGAGGCGGCGGCCGCCTTCAGGAAGGCGGTCGGCGGACAGGGGATCGACGACGATCTGAACGCGGAATCGCTGATGGTGCTGTCGCGCGGGCATGACGAGGCCAACCAGACCGCCGAGGCGTGGGAGATGCTCGAGCGTGCGGTGGCGCGGGCCGAACCGGCGACCGGGCACCAGCCGGCGGCGCTGCTCGACGAGTTTCTCGGGCGGCATCCCGATCACCGGCAGGCGCTGACGGCGCGCGCGGAAGAGGCGGCCCGCGGCGGCGACGCCGAGGCCGAGGCGCAGGCGCTGGTGCGCCTCGCGCCGATCCTGATGGCGTCGGGCTCCCGCGATCGCGGCCAGGAAGTCCTGCGCCGCCTGGCGACGTTACGACCCGGCGACCCCGCGATCGAGCGGCTGCAGCGTGACGCCGAGTCCGGCGCGGCCGCCGTCGCCCCGCCGTCGGCCGCTGCCACGCCGGCCGCCGCTCCGCCGGCCTCCGCAGCCCGCCCCGTGGCGCCGGCCGCCGCCGCGGCATTGCCGGCCAGGATCGAGGAGGAGGAGATCGAGGTCGTCCTCGTCGAGGAGGAGGAGCCGGGCGCCTCCGCCACCCGGGCCGAGGAGGAAACCCGCAGCGCCGAGGAGATTTTCAACCTCGAGGATGAAAGCGGCGCCGTCGACATCGAGCTCGAGGCCGAGGTGCCCTCGATCGAGACCGCCGCGCCGGTCGCCAAGGCGCCCACCGAGGCCGTCGCCGGCGATTCCCTCGATGCGGACGAGTCCCTCTACGGGCCGGACAGCCGCATCCAGGAGATCCAGTCGGCCGACGTCGACGGACGCCAGGTCGACGAGGAGTTCATCAGCGAACACCTGACCGAGGCCGAGGTGTTCGTGAAATACGGGTTGCACGAGAAGGCGCGCGAGCAGTTGCAGGCGATTCTCGAGCGCTACCCGCGGCACGAGGCGGCCCGTCTCCGGCTCAAGGACATCCTGCTGGCCGAGGGGAACAAGGACGGGGCGATCCGCGAATGCATCGCGGTCGCCGGCCATCTGCGCGAGATGGGACGCGACGCCGAGGCGCGCGAGTTGCTCAACGAAGCGGTCCGGATCGATCCGGACAGCCCCCTGGTGGAGCGACAGCGCGGCCCCGAGCCGCCGCTGCGCGTCGTTCCCGCGCCGGTGGTGGCGCCCAAGGCTCCCAAGGCCGTCGCGGGGAGCGCCGGGGGATCGGCGAAAAAGCCCCCCTCGGCCAGGGATCTCGAGATCGATCTCGACCTCGACGAGGAAGCCGCCGCCTCGAACGATGTGGGGGTCACGACGGCGCGCACCATCCTGTCGTCCGCGCCGAAGCGCGACGCCGCGGAGGCCGAGGACGATCTCCCGGCTCCCGCCGCGAAGCCGGCCGGGCGGGCGGCGAAGAAGCGGGCGCCCGCGACCGGGCCGGCCGGTTCGGAGGGCGCGTTCGCGACCCCGGTGGCGCTCCCGTCGGAGCCCGACGACGAGAAGCTCGGAGAGGTCGATTTCTACATCGAGCAGGGGCTGGTCGAGGAAGCGCGGCAGGTGCTGTTCCAGCTGGGGAAGCAGCATCCCGGCAGCGCCGCGGTCGCTTCGCGCCTGAAGCGCCTGGAGCAGCCGCACGCCAGGCCCGCCGCCCCCGCCCCCCCGGAAAAGCCCGCAGGGGAGACCGATCTCGATTTCGAAGTCGAACAGGCCCTGGCGGGAAAGGCGTCCACCCGGGCGCCCGCACCGCCTGCGAAACAACCCCGCGCGGCGGCTCCCAAGGCGGTGTTCAAGCTCGAGAAACCGGCCGCGGAGCCTGCGGGCGACGACGATTTCTTCGATCTGGGCGCCGAGATCAGCCGATCGCTGGTCGACGATCAACCGGACGCGGACGGCCCGATCAAGGAAACGCTCGACGGTCAGGCGCACTCCTTCGAGGACATCTTCGCGGCGTTCAAGAAGGGCGTCGAGCAGCAGGTCGACTCGGACGACTACGAGACGCACTACAACCTCGGGATCGCCTACAAGGAGATGGGCCTCGTCGACGAGGCGATCGGCGAGTTCCAGTTCGCCGCCAAGGATCCGGGGCGCACCCTCGAATGCTGCGGCATCCTCGGTCTCTGCTTCCGCGACAAGGGGATGCCCGACCTGGCGCTCAAGTGGTATCGGCGTGGTCTCGACATGCCGAATCTCGACGATCGGCAGGCGCTCGGCCTGCGCTACGACATCGCCGAGATTCACCGCGACCGTGGCGAGTTCGACCAAGCGCTGCGCGCCTACACCGAAGTCTTCGGAGTCGACTCGACCTATCGCGACGTCTCGTCGCGGATCAAAGAGATGAAGTCCGCCCTGTCGGGTGCGGCACGCTGACCGGTTCCGGACGCCCGCGCCCCACTGCCGCCCGCTTCTGCGCCATTTCGCCATAGCAGGTACGTTCGGCGCCACCTTGACCTGGGCTCCAGTCGCCGCCTCCGTATCGACAGTAGTCTTTATAATTCAATAGCTTACTGACTAAGTTCGATTGAATTTCAGGGATTTCAACCGTAGGCATGTGGTTTGCTTTCCTGCAAAGCCGTTCTCGGCCAGTCACTCGGACCGAGGCAGGAAAGAGGGTTGGATGCATCGGAAGGATCGCCCCGGCAGCCGGTGGAACAGCACCCCCCGAAACACCCCCTGCCACCCTGACACCCACCCTGTAGAGCGAGAGCAAGCACTACGGCACAAACGGCGACACCGGTTGCCGGGCGAACCTTCCGAGACTTCGAAGTATTCCAGCAACGTGCATCCGATCAGGACCCTCGACCGACTCAAGGGGCTGCACCGCAGCCTCGTCCGCAATCACGATTCAGAGCAGGCCTGGAGCGATCTCGCGGGACTGTTCGCCGCCCTCGCCGACCGGCGGCGTTCGCGCCTGTGCGAAGGGATCGCGCGGACTCTGCGAGGCCAATCCGCCGCCTGAAGCAGCCGCGCCGGCGGCGCCGTTGTTGACCCCCGTTTCGAGCGTCTGCTAGCATCCCGCCTCCGTCAACCCCGAAAGCAGGACTTCCCGATCGCGCGACCCACGCGGAGCGGCGCACGATGACCGAACCCAGGAGCTATCGCAATTTCATCGACGGGGAGTGGGTGGCGGCCCCGGGCGATCCGTTCGAGAATCGAAATCCGGCCGATCGCTCGGAGGTCGTGGGCCGGTTCCAGAGTTCGGAGCCCGACCAGGTGCAGGCGGCGGTCGAGGCGGCGGCGCGCGCCTATCGGACCTGGCGCCAGGTGCCGGCCCCGAAGCGCGCCGAGTACCTCTTCCGCATGGGAGAGACCCTCGCCCGCCGCAAGGAGGAGATGGCGCGCGACATGGCGCGCGAAATGGGAAAGCCCCTGCGGGAAGCGCGCGGCGACGTGCAGGAGGCGATCGACGTCTGCTACTACATCGCCGGCGAGGGGAGGCGACTCGCCGGGTGGACGACTCCCTCCGAACTGCCATCCAAGGCCTGCTTCACCACCCGCCAGCCGATCGGGGTCGCGGCGCTGATCACGCCCTGGAACTTCCCGATGGCGATCCCGTCGTGGAAGATGATCCCGGCGCTTCTGTGCGGCAATACCGTGGTCCTCAAGCCGGCGAGCGACGCGCCGCTGTCGGCGACCAACCTGGTGCAGGTGGCGCAGGCGGCGGGGATTCCGCGCGGCGTCGTCGGTCTGGTCACCGGGGGCGGCGCCACCGTCGGACAGGCGCTGCGCGACGATCCGGGAGTGGCGCTCGTCTCGTTCACCGGATCGTCGGAGACGGGGCGGGACGTGGCGACCGCCTGCGCCGCCTCGTTCAAGCGGGTCGCGCTCGAGATGGGCGGGAAGAACGCGATGATCGTGATGGACGACGCGCGCCTCGACCTCGCGATTGACGGCGCGGTGTGGGGCGCCTTCGCCACCGCGGGGCAGCGCTGCACCGCCACCAGCCGGCTGATCGTGCACCGGCGGGTCCTCGAGCCTTTCCTGAAGGGCTTCCTCGAGCGGGTCGCGGCGCTCAAGGTGGGCGATCCGCTCGACGAGACCAACGACATGGGGCCGGTGATCAACGAGTCCCAGATGGAGAAGATCCTGGAGTTCATCCGGGTCGGCCGCGACGAGGGGGCCGACCTGGCCGCGGGGGGCGTGCGATTGACGCGCAACGAGCACGGCCGCGGCTGGTACGTGGCGCCGACGGTGTTCACCCGCGTCGAGCGCGGCATGCGGATCGCCCGCGAGGAGATCTTCGGACCGGTGGTCGCGGTGCTGGCCGCCGACTCATTCGACGACGCCGTCGCCCTCGCCAACGATTCGGTGTACGGCCTGTCGTCCTCGATCTACACGCAGGACGTCAACCGCGCCTTCGCCGCGGCCCGCGACCTCGAGACCGGGATCACCTACGTGAATTCCTCGACCATCGGCGCGGAGACCCACCTGCCGTTCGGCGGGACGAAGCGCACCGGCAACGGGCACCGCGAGGGCGCGGCCGAAACGGCGCTCGAGATCTTCACCGAGTGGAAGACCATCTACGTCGACTATTCCGGCCGGCTGCAGAAGGCTCAGATCGACAACCACTGACGCGCGACCGAGGCGCCGCGACCGCCCTCAGTCCGGCTTGATCGGGATGATGGTGGCCGGACGACCGTCGAGCCCGACCGGTTTCTCGCCGCCATCGGGGGGCGCCGGGTCGGTGCCGCCGGTGCCGGCGGCCAGCAGGTCGCGCGCATCACGCCGCTCGCCGCGTCGCAGGTCGAGACGCACGCGACGCACCCCCTCCTCCTCGTGCAGCAGCAGCTCCTGCCCGTCCTCGGAAAGCTCGAGCTCGCCCGACCCCTCCCGCACGAGTTGCACGACCGTCTCGGTGTCGATGCGCAGTTCGAGATTCCGGCCGATCTCGAATCGCTGCAGGTAGTAGGGGAGCGAGACCCGGAAATGCTCCGCCTCGGAGCAGGGCTCGGTCGGCTCGGTGCCCTCGATGAACGCTTCGAGGAAGGTCGCCGGGCAGTGCGAGTCGGCGGTGGCGAGCAGGCCGGTACGCCGATCGATCGGCGCATAGACGACGCGCGCCGGCCGGGTGAACTTGGCGGCCGGCTGGGTCGCGAGCGCCGCCTTCATGAAGTCGATCCAGATCGGCAGCGCCGCCTTGGCGCCGGTTTCGCCCTCGCCGAGCGTCTTCTTCTGATCGAAGCCGACCCAGACGCCGGCGACCAGGTTCGGAGCGAAGCCGACGAACCAGGCGTCCGCCAGGTCATCCGTCGTCCCGGTCTTTCCGGCCACCACCTGGGTCAGGGCCTTGGCCGCGGCGGCGCCGGTGCCGGCCTCCGTGACTCCTTCGAGAAGATAGGTCATGAGGTACGCGACGTCCGGCCGGAGCGCCTCGACGATGCGCGGCTTCGAGGTCTCCCGGACGCGCGCCTCGCGGTCGACCACCTGGCGGATGAAGTGCGGCTCCACCCGCACCCCCTGGTTGGCGAACACCGAGAAGGCGGTGGTCAGATCGATGAGGGACACCTCCATCGTGCCGAGGGCCATCGAGGGGTAGGGCCGGAGCGCGCTCGAGATCCCCATCCGGCGCGCGGTGTCGATGGTGCGACCGTACCCGACTTCGTTGAGGAGCTTCACCGCGACGATGTTGCGGGACTCCTCCATCGCCTCGCGCAGCGTGGTGGTGCCGTAGTACTTGCGGTAGTAGTTGTTCGGCTGGTACTGGTCGCCGGTCGCCTGGTCGACGAAGACCGACGGCTCGTCGAAGAGGGTGCGCGCCAGCGAGTATCCCGC
>DATKFL010000407.1:0-3015 GCA_035511355.1 Dongiaceae bacterium | reverse complement strand
AGCCCTCGAACCCCGCCCCAGACGTCGCGCCCTCCGTGCGCCACCGCGCCACCGCGGATCTCGAGCATGCCGAGGGCGACGCGCGCGTCGGCCCGATCCGGGTCGAAGCGCAGCGCCAGCTCGTAGTTCTCGAGCGCGCGCGCGTCGTTGCCGTCGCGGCGATCGCGCCGTCCTTCGGCGAGGAACGCCTCGGCGAGATCCGGAGCGCTCCTCAATCCCTCGCGCTCCATGAAGGCGATCGCCTTGTCGATCAACGCCTCCGCTTCCGGCTCCGCCCCGCGCTGGCGCAACTCCTGGTGATGGAACCAGAGATCGGCCAGCACGGTGCGGGTGTCGACCACCTGCCCGCCCGGAGGAAGCGCCGGCATCCCCGGGGCGGCCGCGGTGCCGCCCCCGGATGGCGCGGGCGTGAGGGTGATGACCTCGGTGTCGGAGGCGGGCGGCGCCGCAGCGGGCTTCGGCTCGGAGAAGACGATCCCCGGGGCCGCGGCGGCGAGGCACGCGAGGAGGAGCGGGATGCCGACCCGGCACCGCGCGGCGCCCGGGTGGTTCACGGACGTCCGGGGGATTTCGAGCGGACCGCGACGTACTGCATCTGCAGGTCGCCGATCAGGCCTTCGACCAGATCGGTCTCCTCGGCGGTCAGGTTGCCCTGCGTCTTCTGACGCAGCGCCTCGAGCAGCTCGATCATCTGCTGCGCGCCTTCCAGATCGACCTCGATCTGCCCGGTGAGCGGGTGACGCGACGCGCCGAGGTTGGCGGCCGCCTGGCGCGCGAGATTCACCACGAGATTCTGGAACAGCGGCGAGGCCCCCGGGTCGGGTTGGGCGGCGCGCGCGGCGGGAGCGGCGCCCTTGGCGGGGGCCGCCGCCGGGGTCACGACGGAGCCTGCGACGGGGTGCGCCATGGCCGCCTCCTCGGCGGCCGCGTCGGGCGTTCGGCGCGTGCCATCGGAGGCGAACGAGCGCCGGTCGATGACCCGCACCGGTCCGGTCGCCTCGCCGGCCTTGTTCTCGTCGCTCATGTGGGTGTGAACCCTCGGGTCGGAACCGCCCCGGACCGGCGCGGATGGTAGCATCAGCCTCGTTCGAGAGACAAGGGCGCGCAGGGCGCGCCGCGAAAGGAGCGGCATGTCGGAAATGGATCGGCTGCGCGGCATCATGGCGCGCCTGCGCGGACCCGAAGGCTGTCCGTGGGATCGCGAGCAGACGCAGGCGAGCCTGCGGACCTTCCTCGTCGAGGAGGCCTACGAGGTGATCGAGGCGATCGACGCCGGTCCGGCCGCGGCGCACCGCGAGGAGCTGGGCGACCTCCTCTTCCAGATCGTCTTCCAGTGCCGGATTGCCGAGGAGCGCGGCGAGTTCGATCTCGACGACGTGATGCGCGGCATCGGCGACAAGATCGTGGCGCGTCACCCGCATGTATTCGGTCGCGATCGTCTGGACACCGCCGACCAGGTGCTGCGCCAGTGGGAGCAGATCAAGGCCGACGAGCGGCGCGGCCGCGCCGACACCTCGATGTTCGCCACGGTGCCGCCGGCGCTCCCCGCCCTCCTCATGGCGCTGCGGGTCTCCTCGAAGGCGTCCCGCGTCGGTTTCGACTGGCCCGACGGCGCGTCGCTCTGGGACAAGGTGCGCGAGGAATGCGCCGAGCTGGAGGAGGCGATCGGGGCCGACGACCACGGGGCGATCGGCGAGGAGCTCGGCGACCTGCTGTTCACCCTGGCGAACGTCGCCCGACGCTACGACCTCGACCCCGAGCAGGCGCTCCAGGAGGCCAACCGCAAGTTCATCGCCCGCTTCCGGGTCATCGAGGGCGGGCTCGCCGCCGAGGGGAAGACGCCCGCGCCCGAGCACCGCGATCGCATGGAAGCGTTGTGGGAGGAGGCGAAGCGCCGCGAGGTCAGAAGAACTTCGCCTGCCCGAACTTCCCCATCCGGCGGAACTTCTGGTAGCGGCTCTCGACCCGATCGCGGGGCGCCTGCTTCGACAGATCGGTGAGCGCCCCCGACAGGTAGTCGTCGAGGATCGTCGCCATGCGCGCGGGATCGGCCTGCGCCCCGCCGGGCGGCTCGGGGACGATGGCGTCGATCACCTCGAGCTCCTTGAGGTCGGGCGCCGTCATCCGCATCGCGCGCGCCGCCTCGCGCGCCTTCCCCTGGTCCGACCAGAGGATCGCGGCGCACCCCTCGGGGCTGATCACCGAGTAGACGGAGTGCTCGAGCATCAGGACGCGATCGCCGACCGCGATCGCGAGCGCGCCGCCGCTCCCGCCCTCGCCGGTGACCGTCACCACGATCGGCACCGACAGCCGCGCCATGATCCGCAGCGAGTGCGCGATCGCCTCCGCCTGGCCGCGCTCCTCGGCGCCGCGGCCCGGGTAGGCGCCGGGGGTGTCGATGAACGTGAAGATCGGCCGGCCGAACTTCTCCGCCATCTCCATCACCCGCACCGCCTTGCGGTACCCCTCGGGGCGCGGCATGCCGAAGTTGCGCCGCACCTTTTCCTTGGTGTCGCGCCCCTTCTGGTGCCCGAGGATGATCACCGGCTCGCCCTTGTACAGGGCGAGACCGGCGACGATCGCCGGGTCGTCGGCGAACTTCCGATCGCCGTGGATCTCGCGGAAGTCGGTGAACAGCATCTGCACGTAATCGAGCGTGTAGGGGCGGCGCGGGTGACGCGCGACCAGCGTGCGCTGCCAGGGCGTGAGGCGCGCGTAGACCTCCTGGCGCATCGATTCGAGGCGGCGCTGCAGGCGCGTGACTTCGTCGGACCGGTCGCCCGGTCCCGGCACGCCGGAGATCTCTTCGATCTTCTTTTCGATGTCGCGGAGAGGTTTCTCGAAGTCGTCTTCTTCGAGGGCCATGCTCGACAGTCAAGCACACGAGTTGGGGGGTGTCAAGCAAGCGCGCGCCGCGGCGCCGCGCGCCGCGCGCTCAGGCGCGCGGGTGGTGCGTCCGGTAGACGCGGCGGAGGCGCTCGCGGTTGACGTGCGTGTAGATCTGCGTCGTCGAGA
>DATKFL010000406.1:0-5887 GCA_035511355.1 Dongiaceae bacterium | reverse complement strand
GATGCGAGGCGTGCGCTTCGACGAACTGCGGTCTGCCGTCGCAGGCGACGGAGAGCGACTTTCCCTCGTAAACGAGGCCCTCGAGGAGGTCGAGCCCGCGGCGGAACGATCCGCGATATCCACCGCGCGACCTCCTCGACGACCGGGCCCGGCGTCGGGCCTCCTGGTCCGGTGTGCGCTTGCCGGTGCGCGCGTGCGGCGCGGGGTCGAGGCCGTAGACGAACCAGGAGTCGCGACCGACGAGGGTCAGAACTCCGAACGGCAGGTCCTGGGTGAACTCGAAGGTCTCGAAGTGGTCGGCAGCGATGGCCTCCGTCACCGAGTGCCCGAGATGCTGGAGGGCGAGAGCCTGGAGCAAAAGCGCATGCCGGCCCAGACGCGCGGACAGTCGGGTGACGGTGGAGCCGGAGCAGGCGAGCGAGCGGGCGAGTTGGCGATGTGCGGAGCCGGCGACGAGTCCGGCGGCGACCGGGACGAGCAACTCGGGCCGCTTGAGGTAGTAGGAGGTCGAGAAGGACTGGCGCGAGAAGCGACGCCCGCAGGCGAGGCATCGAAAGCGGGGAATCTTGGGTCGCCGTGCCGTCGAATAGAGACCCGATCGGCGAAAGCGATAGCCCCGGGCAACCCGGCGGTGCTCCGCGCACTCCGGCCAGGGGCAGAAGCGCGGCGAGAAGTCTTGCAGCCGCTCGACGGGTGTTGCGGGCCAGCGCATCGCCGACCATGAGGCAAGCGGCGGGCCGATGGGGAGGTGGTTCGATCTGATTGGGTAGGCTCGATTTGCAGCTAGGACGGCCCGGCGAGACGCCCGCGCCTGTTACGCCGCCACAATCACCGTTCCGCCCACGGACACGCCAAGCTCCGCACCACCATGGTTGGATCCACGCTGCGGCGGCCCTATAATCCCGGCGTTCCGGTCCGACACGACACCCGGCCGGATCCTCGAAACGATGCGACGAATCGCCCTCCTGATCGCGACTTTGGCCACCGCCACCGGCGTGGCGCGGGCCGATATCCTGCTCAATCCCTCGGGATGGCGCTTCCCGAACATCATCACGTCGGCCAAGGAGGCCATCAAAGTCTCCGATCGCACGCCGGTGATCCCCGGCAAGGAGACGATCAACCGGGGCTATCGCAAGTCGGACGGCACCTTCTTCATGACCTACGAGATCGAGGGGAAGATCTTCGGGGTCGAGGTGGACGAGGACGGCAAGCCGCCGTTCGAGTTCAGCATCATGGACACCGACGGCGACGGGAAGTTCGAGACCAAGATCGTGCAGACGCCGGACAACAAGGATCATGCGTACGTGCCGCAGTGGGTGATCGACTACTACTTCAGCGTGCACCCCGAGGTGAAGCCGGGCCCCGCCGGGGCGCCGCTCGCTCCGTCGCTCACGGCGCCGCCGGCCCGGCCCGTGGCGACCGCCCCGCCGGCGAAGAAACCGGCGACCCCGCTCCCGCCGAAGGAACGGCCGAACCCGTAGGGCGCGTCACTCCGCCAGGTCGTGGTAGCGGTCGACCGCGAGTCCCGGAAACGCCGATTTCCTTCCCGAGGGCCAGCGCACTTCGGCGCGCACCGGGCCCGGCGCGTCCCCGAGGCCGAACAGGAGGCGCGGGTCGCTGCCGGAGTTGTGCGAGCCGCCCGCCTGCACCTCCAGCACCTGCCGGACGGTTCCCGCGATCAGGGTGACCCGAGCGCCGATCGCGCCGCGGTTCTTCGCCCCCCCGGCGAGGCGCAGGCCGATCCAGTGCCGCCGGTTGCCGCCGTCGTTGCGCAGGAGGCTGGGCGGCTCGTCCATGTTGTTCACCACGATGTCGGGATCGCCGTCGTTGTCCAGGTCGGCGACCGCGGCGCCGCGCGCACTGTGGGTTTCCTTGAACGCGGGGCCGGCCTGGGCGGTCACCTCGGTGAACCGCATCCCGCCGAGGTTCCGGAAAATCTGGCTGGTCTCCTTCCAGGTGGTGCCGATGTTGAGGGCGTCGATGCCGGGGTAGACGTGGCCGTTGGCGAGGAAGATGTCGCGCCAGCCGTCGTTGTCGACGTCGAGAAAGGCGTCGCCCCATCCGAGGGTCGCCATCGTGCTGGCCGATCCGATGCCGGCGATGAGCGACACGTCCGAAAAGTAGAGGCCGCCCTCGTTGTGGTAGAGCGTGTCGTAGTCGTGCGAGAAGTTGGTGACGAACAGCTCGTCGAGCCCGTCGTGGTCGAGATCCCCGGCGGCGACCCCCATCGACGCCTGGCTCCGCCCCTCCTCGCTGAAGGCCGCGCCCGAGGGCGTGCCGATCTCGGTGAAGCGGCCGCCGCCTTCGTTGCGATAGAGAAGATTGGGGGTCGAGTCGGTCGCCACGTACAGGTCGGGGTCGCCGTCGTTGTCGAGGTCGCTCCAGGCCGCTCCGAGCCCGTAGAACAGTCCGCTCTGCACCATCCCGGCGACGGCGCTCACGTCCTTGAAGCGCCCCCCTTCGTTGTGGAACAGGCGCCCCATCTGCGGTTTCAGTCCGCGCGGCCCGCACATCACCGGGAAGCCGCGGAAGAAGCAGTTGGGGTTGCTCCCGGCCTTCGGGAGGGGAGGCGCGTTCTGGTCATAGTCGACGTAGTGCGACACGTAGAGGTCGATGCGTCCGTCGCGGTCGTAGTCGCCGAAGGCGGCGCCGGTGCTCCAGCCGCGCCCGCCCGCGAGGCCGGCCGCCTGCGTGACGTCCTCGAAGCGCAGCCCGCCGAGATTGCGGAAGAGGTAGTAGCGGCCGAAGCCGGTCACGAAGAGGTCGGCGCGGCCATCGTCGTCGTAGTCGGCGAAGACGCACCCCTGCGCCCAGTAGCCGTCGAGCGCGACGCCGGCCTGCGCGCCGATTTCCTCGTAGAGCAGATCCCCCTTGCGCCGGTAGAGCGCCGACTTCGGCGCCGGCTGCCGCGTGTCGCCCGGCAGGGCGAGCCCGCTGGGGATAAACAGATCGACGAAGCCGTCGCCGTCGACGTCGGCAATGCAGACGCCGTTCCCGACCGTCTCGTTGATCGTCTTCTTCTCGAGGCTCCCGCCGGCGTTGGGAATCGTGACGCCGGCCGCCGCGGCGACATTGACGTACTGCACGCCGAGGTCGGTGGCGGGGGTGGTGGTCGGCGCCGGGGGAGCGGGCGCAGCGGCGCGGGGCGGCGTGGTGGGCGCGGGCGCAGGTGCGCGGGGCGGCGTCGTGGGCGCGGGCGCCGCGACGTGGGACGGCGTGGTCGGCGCGGGCGCCGCGACCCCGGGCGGCGTCGCGGCGAGGGCGGCCGCGGTGACGACGGCGGCGGCGAAGGCTGCCGCGGCCGAGGCAGCCGCGACGCGCGCGCCGGGAAGCCCGATCGCGAACCGGGCGCGTCGTTCAGTCGGCACTGGTCGCCGTCCCCGACATCGTCCCCGCCTCGCGGAGTCTCCGGAGGATTTCGCCGTGCTTGGCGAACTCGCCCTTGGCCTCTTCGGCGCGGCCGAGCCGCTGGTACGCCTGCGCCAGGGAGTAGTGCGCCTTCGGATTGAGCGGGTCGAGCTCGAGCGAACGCTCGAGCAACGGCACCGCCTCGTCGTAGTGCCCCTCGTCGGCCAGGAGATTCGCGAGGTAGTATGGCGCGTAGGCGTCGGTCGGCGCCAGGCGCCGGGCCGCTTCGAATGCGGCGCGCGCCTCGGCGAGGTGTCCCTGGAAAAGATGGACCTTCCCGAGGTCCATCTGAGCCTCGGCGAGCGACGGGTCGAGGGCGATGGCCCTGGTGAGATAGTCGGTGGCGCCGGGGTAGTCGAGCGCCTCGCGCGCCTGCCGCGCCCGCTCCAGGAGCACGCGCGGGTCCTGCACGCCGCGTGCGAGCGCTGCCTCGAGGACCTTCGTCGCCTCTTCGGGATGGCCGTAACCGACCAGCGCGCGCGCGTGGTTGACGATCAGCTCGCCGTCGTCGGGGGCCAGGGCGAGTGCCTTGCGCTGCTCGGCCAGCCCCTCCTCGCGCTTCGCCTGCTTGAACAGGATCTCGGCGTAGTACTGGTGCGCCTTCGCCGGGGCGTCAGGGAGGGCCGCGGCGCGCGCCAGCCGGTCGGTTGCGTTCTCCATCTGCCCGGTCTGCAGATAGAAGACGCCGACGTCGGTCAGCGTGGCGGCGTCGTTCGGATGGTTCTTCAGCTCCAGCTCGAACTGCGCCACCGCCGGACCGAGCCGTCCCTCCTTCGCCTGGATGATCGCCATGGCGCGGTGCACGCCGGCGCGGTTCGGATCGGTCGCCACCATCCGGCGCAGCGTGGCGAGACCCTCCTGCTCGTGCCCGGTCGCCGCCTGCAGGACGCCGTGCAGCACCTGCGCGTCGAACAGATCGGGCTGCGCCTGGAGCGCCGCGCTGGTGTCGGCGAGCGCCTGGTCTTCCTTCCCGGTCGCGTGCAGCGCCTCGGCGCGCTCGTACAGGACGCGCGCGTCGCCCGGGTGGCGCTTGTCGAGCCCGTTCAGAAGGACCAGCGCCTCCGCGGGCCGGCCGGCGATCCGCAGCCGGCGCGCTTCGGCGAGACCGGCGTCGAGACCGGGGCCGCCGCAGGCGAGGGGCGCGAAGGCCGCGGCCAGGGTCAGGATGACGAGGGCACGAAGAAGCGCGCGGCGGGGCATCGAAGGATGGTAAACGAAAACCCCCGGGGGGACGCCCCGGGGGTCGTGGTTCACGCGGGTGGGAGCGGGGTCAGAGCTTCTGGACGTTCGCCGCCTGCAGCCCTTTCGGGCCCTGGGCGATCTCGAACGAGACCGACTGCCCCTCGTCGAGAGTCTTGTAGCCGTCGCCCGTGATGGCGGAGAAATGGACGAAGATGTCCGTCCCGTCCTCCTGCTGGATGAATCCGAACCCCTTGCTGTTGTTGAACCACTTCACTTTGCCGGTAGGCACTGAACCCACGCTCCTTTCAAAATCGCGGCGGGTGATTGCGCGCGCCGCCCGCGCCTGTTCGTCGAGCAAAAAAAAAGCCACAGGAAAACGGCTTCCTGTGGTCCCGACTCCGCTGCCTTCGATACACACTCCCCGGAAACCCTGATTCGACGGTGATTGTAGGTTGATGTCGGGGAATGTCAACTGGAATGTCGGTGCCTAATTGCGCGGCGAACCGCTTCGATCGGGGGCGCGCATCAGGTTGCGCTTGCGCTCGCGCGCGCCCTGCACTTCGCCCAGCATCTGCTTGAGGAGCAGGAGGGATCCTTCGCGGTTGCCGGCTTCGATCTCGCGGCCGACCAGGCGCATCTGACCTTCGAGGTTCTGCAGTGCGCCGAGGTCATCCTCGATCCGATCGCGCAGCGAGCGGGCGAGGGTGTTGAATCCCTCTTCGAGCTCGCGGAAGTTGTCGTTCTTGCGGAGGGTCACGCGCGCGCCCCAGGTTCCGGCCTCGAGATCCTTGAGACCCCGGGTGACCTTGAGGACGACGCCGGCGGTCTTGTGGGTCTCGAGGATCTCGATGATGAAGACGGCCGCGACGAACAGGATGCCGGCGGCGACCAGGTAGAGCACCGAGCGCGCGTCGCCCGAGCGACTGCCGGTGTTCGAGAGCGCGCTCTCGAGCCCGACGAGGTGGAACAGCACCGCCGCGAACGCCAGGAGGAAGATCATCCCCATCACGGCGATGATCGCGGTCTTCACCTGGTAGGAGCCGTCGACGAGGTAGTTGCGCCGGCGTCCGAGGAAGCGGCCGGCGAACGAGCCGTCGCTCTCGGCGCTCGTGCGCGCGCCGCTGACGATGACGGTGGGGGCTGGTTCGGCGCTCGGCTCGACCGGTGGATGCAGCATGGCGGCAGGAATATAGGTTCCGTGACAGACAGCGTCAACGCAGCCGCTAACCTGCATCCTGAGACGCAGTTAGCCCTTCCGGGAGGGGCCGCGGCTCTGCTAGAGTCAGCGCTTCCGATG
>DATKFL010000405.1:0-7394 GCA_035511355.1 Dongiaceae bacterium | reverse complement strand
GCCGCCGGCTCGGCCGGCGCCACCGGCAGGTAGAGCCGCGCGGCGGTGCCGATCCCGGGGGCGCTCGAGAGCGCGATCTGACCGCCGAGATCGCGCACGATGTCCTGCGCCACGGTGAGGCCCAGCCCGCTCCCCTGCGCCAGCGGCTTGGTCGTGAAGAACGGCTCGAACGCATGGTCGAGGACGTCCGGCGTCATCCCGGCGCCGTTGTCGCTGATCACCACGGCGACGTAGTCGCCCGGCGGCAGACCCGGGAGCGACACCACCGCCGCGGCGTCGAGGTGACCGCTGCGGGTCTCGAAGACGATCCGTCCGCCGTCCGGCAGCGCGTCACGCGCGTTCACCGCCAGGTTCAGGAGCACCTGCCGCAGCTCGCCCGGATCGACGTCGATCGCCGGCAGGTCCTTGCCGGTGCGGGTCTCGAGGACGATCGACGGGTCGAGGGTGCGCGACAGCAGCGCGCGGGTCTCGTCGACCAGGAGGTTGAGATCGAGCCGCTCGCGCTTGCCGACGCCGCCGCGCGAGAAGGTCAGGACGCGCCGCACGAGGTCGGCGGCGCGGTGCGACTGCTCCTCGATGACCGCCGCCTTGTCGTGCACCGGGTTGTGGTCGGGCACCAGCGCCCGGATGTGGCTCGCGTGTCCCATGATGGCGCCGATCGTGCTGTTCAGCTCGCGCTCGATGCCGGTCGCGAGCTTGCCGATCGAGGACATCTTCTGCGCCTGCGCCAGCTGTCCCGGCTCGGGCGGGGCGCCGTCGCGCGCCGGATCCGACGCCGCCGGCGCGGTGGAAGAGGTCGGCGCCATGGTCTGCGACTCGGATTCGGCCGCCTCGTCGACGGCGATGACCCGCGCCACCTCGTCCGCGAGCTCGGCGGCGGAGCGCACCGACGAGCGGCCGCGGCTCTCCGCCTCGGCGCATTCGAGCACCAGGCCCAGGAGCGCCGCCACCGCCGCCACGGCGTCGCGCGCCGGCTCGCCGAACGCGCCGACGTAGCGGCTGCCGAGGGTCAGGACGCCGCGCGTCGCGCCCCCCGACTTGCAGGGCACGAGCGCCACGGTGCGCACGCCGGCCTTGCGGGTCCAGCCGGCGGCGACCGCCTCTTCGGTGGCCAGGTCGACGATCGCCACGCCGCCCGACCCGGGGGCGCGCTGGAGGATCGGGTCGTCGGCCGGGCGCTGGTACAGCGATTCGATGACCGCCGGCGGGAAGCGGCGCTGCGAGACCAGGCGGAAGCGGCCGGTCTCCGGCTCGACCGCGTGCAGGCAGGCGGCGTCGGCGCCGGTCATCTCGAGAATCCGCTCGAGCACCGCGAGCGCGCGCGCCTCCGGGTCGTGCTCGCCCGAGGCCGCGATCATCGAACCCTCGATGCCGAGACGCGACTCGAGGGCGCGCCGGTTCTCGCTCGAGGCGCGCTCGATCTGCCATTCGAGGTCCATCCCGTGGCGCATCAGGTCGGCGACCAGCCTGGCGTTGTGGATCGCCATCCCGACCTGGTCGGCGATCGCCCGCCCGAGCGCCCGCTCGTCGGCGTCGTACGCGCCCTCCCGGTCCCCGAACAGCTCGAGCACGCCGACGGTGCGACCGCGGGCGCGGATCGGCTCGGCCAGCATGCGGCGATACCCGGCGCGGACCAGGACGTCGCGGCCGATCCCGGCCGGGTCGTCGTTGAGGTGCGCGAAGGCGACCCCTTCGCCCGAGGCCCAGAGGCCGCCCGGGAGCCCCTCCCCCGCACGCCAGCGCGGCAGACGCGCGGTCTCGAGCCACTGCTCGTCCCCCACGCCCTGCGCCAGGCGCAGGATGTCGTCGCAGGCGTCGTTGGTCTCGACCAGGTAGATCGCCCCGGCGACGTGGCCGGTCAGTTCGATCGCCTTCCGGAGCGCGGTCGCCACCTGCCGATCGGTGTCGTGCGCGAGGCTGACCGCGGCGGCGATCGCCGCCTGCGCTTCGAGCGCCCGCACCCGCGCCTGCAGGCGCCGGACGTCGGCGTCCGGGCCGTTCGCGGCGCCGCCGGGGGCCGGCGCCGGGCCGTTGCGGACCACGACCGGCTCGGTCATGCGCACGACGCGCGCCGCGGCGCGCACGCGACCGCACTGCTCCGACATCTGCTGCGCGAGGATCTCCGCCAGGATCGCCGGCTCGCCGTCGAACGCCTCGGCGTCGCGGGCCGCGAGGACCAGGCTGCCGCTCCGGCGTCCGCCGCTGCCGAGGCCGAGGAGGAGCACCGCGCCGAAGCCGAGGGCGCGCACCGGCGCCGGAAGCGCGGGGGCGCCGGCGCCCGGCACCGCCGGCGCGTCGGCCAGCAGCCGCGTGCCGGACGAGCCGTCGCGCACCTCGGCGATCTCGCGCTCGAGGGTGCGCTGCAGCGATTCCATCTCGGGGGCGGTCATGGCACGTCCCTGCAGCCAGCCGAACCGCAGCGGCGGCCTTCCCGGCGTGGTCTCGACGATGGCGAGGCCGCAGTCGATGGCGAGGATCTCGACGATCGCGTTGGTGCCGACCCGCACCACCGCGTCGTCGGTCTCCTCCAGGGCGAGGCTCGCCTGCAGCTCCCGGAGCGACAGCAGGTCGGCGACCAGCGGCCGCGGTGCTGTGCCGGTCAGGGGCGGACGCGCGGCGCCCGCCGCGGCGCCCGAAGTGCCGCCGATCGCGGTGCTAGAATGCGCGCCATCCTTGGGTGATCGCATGCTTCCCGGCTGGCCCCGCTTCGACCTCTACGTCATCACCGCTGTGACGCTCACGTCCGGGCGTTCCCACGTCGAGATCGCCCGGGCGGCCCTGGCGGGAGGCGCCGACGCACTGCAGCTCCGCGACAAGTCCGCCGCCGCGCAAAACTTATGCGCCGCCGCCTCCGAAATCCAGCCGATGGCCCGGAAATTCGGGGCGGTTTTCGTGGTCAACGACCGGGTCGATGTCGCTCTTCTGACGGGGGCCGACGGCGCGCACGTCGGGCCCGACGATCTGCCGGCGCGCGAGGCCCGCCGCCTCCTGGCCCGCCCGTCGATCCTCGGCGTCTCGGCCGGGACCGTCGCAGAGGCAAAGAAGGCGGTGCGCGACGGCGCCGATTACCTCGGCGTCGGGCCGGTCTTTCCGACCGCGACCAAGCCGGACGCCGGCGACGCGATCGGCGTCGAAGCGCTCGCCGCGATCGTGCGGGCGGTCCCGATCCCGGTGGTCGGGATCGGCGGCATCGATCACGAAAACGTCGCCGCGGTGATCGCCGCCGGCGCCGCCGGCGCGGCGGTGGTCTCGGCGATCGTGTCGGCCCCCGACATGGCGGTCGCGGCGCGCGCGCTCAAGACCCGGATCCAGGCGGCGCGCCGCGCCCGGGGCGAGGCGCCGGCGCGCGCATGACCGGCCCGACGAACGGCCCGCCGGGCGAACCGATCCCGCGCGCGCTGACCATCGCCGGGTCCGATTCCGGCGGCGGCGCCGGGATCCAGGCCGATCTCAAGACCTTCGCCGCGCTCGGGGTCTACGGCGCGTCGGCGATCACCGCCCTGACCGCGCAGAACACGGTCGCGGTGACCCGCGTCGAGGAGGTGTCGCCGGCGATGGTGACCGCGCAGATCGACGCCGTCCTCGACGACCTCGGCGCCGACGCGATCAAGACCGGCATGCTCGCAAGCGCCGCGATCGTCGAAGCGGTCGCCGACGCCCTGGCGCGCCGCGCCCCCCCGCGGCTGGTGGTCGACCCGGTGATGGTGAGCAAGAGCGGCGCGGCGCTGCTCCAGGACGACGCGGTCGATCGGCTCGTCCGGCGCCTCCTGCCGCTGGCGCTGGTGGTGACCCCCAATCTTCCCGAGGCGGCGCGCCTGACCGGGCTGCCGGTCCTGACGATGGAGGAGCGCCGCGCCGCCGCGCGGGCGATCGCCGCGACCGGACCCCGCTTCGTCGTCGTGAAGGGGGGGCACGCGCCCGGCGACACAGTGATCGATCTGGTCTACGACGGGCGCGAGTTCGAGGAGGTGCGCGGCCCCCGCATCGACACCCGCTCGACGCACGGCACCGGCTGCACCTTCTCGGCGGCGATCGCGGCGCACCTGGCGCTCGGACTCGAACCGCAGGCGGCGATCCGCGCCGCCCGCGCCTACCTGACGGAGGCGCTCCGCGCGGCGCGGCCGATCGGGCGGGGGGTGGGGCCGGTCGAGCATTTCCCCGGACGCCGGGGCCGCTGAAGGGTGGCGCCTCCATGGTGGTGCGAAGCTTGGAGCTCGCGGCGGAGCGCTTCCGAGGGCAGGGGCCGGGAGTGAGGCCCGATCCCGTAGAGCTATTCGACAGGATGGCTAAGTCTTTTCCCTGGTGAGGTTTCGTGCAGTTTAACGCCAAGCTGCGCACCACCATGGGCGCCCACCGCCCCCGCCCCGGCTCCCGCCGCGGTGCCCGAGGCAATCGTCAGAATCGGCACCTCCGGCGGTACGAGAATCCGGACCGGGATGATGCTGGTGCCGACCCCGGTGGCGACGAACAGGCGCCGGTCCGACTCGATCACCAGACCGGCGGCGTAGCGGCGCCCATACTCGGACGGGACGACCGGCGGGCCGAAGAGCGGCAGGCGCACCTGGCCGCCGTGCGTGTGCGCCGCCAGGGTCAGGGCGACGCGCGCCGGCACCTCCGGGAAGAGATCGGGATTGTGGGTGAGGAGGATCACCGGCGCATCGTCGGTGACCTGCGCGAGAGTGCCGGCGAGGTCGTGGTTGCCGCGCACCCAGTCGCTCACCCCTGCCAGCCAGAACGCCGGATGCCGGCCGTCCGCCGGATCGACCCGCACCGCCTGATCGTCGAGCACGACGATGCCGGCCCGCTCGAGGGCGCGCGTGATCCGGCGGCCGTTCCAGGCGAGGTCATGATTGCCGAGGACGGCGTAGACCCCGAGCGGGGCGCGCAGGTCGCGCACCACCGCCTCGATCTCCTCGGGGGCGACGAATTGCCCGCCGGGCACGCCGCGGCTGACGTAATCGCCGAGCATCAGGATGAGGTCGGGATGCGCGGCGTTGGTGCGCTCGACGATCGTCGCCAGGCGGGCGGTCCCGTTCCACGGCGAGCCGACGTGCAGGTCGGCCAGGAGCGCCACCCGCAGCGGGGCGCCGGCCGGCCATTGCGGAACCTCGACCGAGACCTCGCGGAACCGCAGCGACGCCGGCTCGATCGCGAAGCCCCAGAGAAGCACCAGCGCCGCCGCCGCGAGGGCGGCGATCGCGACGTGACGGCGGGTCACCGCGGCTTCTTGGGGTGCGGCACCGGCGCGGCGTCGTCTTCCGGAAGGTCGTCCGGGTCGCGCTGCCAGGTGCTCACGACGCCGTAGCGGGCGATCGGCAGGAAGCCTGCCGGCGGAGGGTGCATGTGCGCCAGGAGCAGGATGGCGTCGGGACGCATCTCGCGCCGCATCTTCGCGAGCATCCCCGACTCGTCGAACGTGCCCAGGCCGAAATAGAACAGGACGTCGTACCGCGACCAGTCGAGCTTGTAGAAATCCCCCTTCAGGAGCGTCACCCGTTCCTTCGGCACGACGGCATGCAGCTTCCTGAGCGCCGCTTCGGCGATCTGGTGCATCTGGGGCTCGTACTCGATGCCGGTCGCCTGCGCGCCGAGGATCGCCGCCATGAAGACCACCCGACCGTCACCGCTCCCGAGGTCGAGGAACGACCGCCCGGCCCGCACTTCGCTCATCAGCCCCGGCAGGATGTCGTCGAGCGAGGAGGGATAGAACAACCCCTTGTCGGCCTTCTTCTCGGCGCTCAGGTACTTCATCTGTCGCGCCGGGTCGTCACGCACCGCATCGGGCGGCGCCGCAGCGCTGCCAGTCATGGTCGCCAGGAGATCGGGCGGGTAGAGACCGAAGCAGACGTTCTGGATCGTGCGCGCCGCGTCGCGCAGGGCGTCGGTGACGACCGGCGGCGTTGCGGTGGGCGCTCCGAACGCGGCCGCGGCGACCAGGAGACAGGCGGCCGCCGCGGCCGTTGTGCCTGCGCCGTGGCGCAGGCGGCGGTTCACGAACAGCCGCTGGTGGCGCCGCAGTTCATGCACTTGTAGCAGGCGCCGTTGCGCACCATGATCGATCCGCAGTCGGGACAGGGCGGCGCGTCGGCGTCGGCCTGGAAGGTCCGATCCCGATCACCACCGCTTGCCGACAGGGGGCCGCTCTGCGGCGCGCCCGGACCCGGCACCAGCGCCACCGGGATCGGCGCACCGGAGACCGCCACCGGACCCAGGGTCGCCGCGCTCTCCGGCTTGAGATGAACCCCGTTCGCCTCCGCCGCCTCGCGCCCGAGGAACTTGGCGCCGAGCCAGCGGAAGATGTAGTCGATGATCGACTTGGCGATCGGGATCTCCGTGTTGTTGGTGAACCCCGACGGCTCGAAGCGGACGTGGCTGAACTTGTTCACCAACACTTGCAGGGGCACGCCGTACTGCAGCGCCAGCGACACCGCGGTGGCGAACGAGTCCATGAGACCCGAGACCGCGCTGCCTTCCTTGGCCATCACGAGGAAGATCTCGCCGGGGGTGCCGTCCTCGTACATCCCGACCGTGAGGTACCCATCGTGGCCGGCGATCGAGAACTTGTGGGTGATCGCGTGGCGCTCGTCCGGCAGCCGGCGGCGCACCGCGCGCTTCGCTTCGGGCGCCGGCAGGCCGACCAGGGGCTCGACCTTCTTCTCCTTCTCCTTGCCGGTGTTGAGCGGCTGGCTGCGCTTGCAGCCGTCGCGGTAGATCGCGACCGCCTTGAGCCCCTGCTTCCAGGAGTCGACGTACGCCTCCTGGATCTGCTCGACCGTGGTGTCGGCAGGAACGTTGACCGTCTTCGAGATGGCGCCGGAGATGAACGGCTGCGCCGCGGCCATCATCTTGACGTGGCCGAGGTAGTGGATGCTGCGGCTGCCGCGCATCGGGCGGAAGGCGCAGTCGAAGACCGAGAGATGGGCGTCCTTGAGATGCGGCGCCCCCTCGATCGTCTCGTTCTCGTCGAGGTACTCGAGGATCTCCTTCACCTGCGCCTCGGTGTAGCCGAGACGCTTCAGGGCCTTCGGCACGGTCTGGTTGACGATCTTGAGCATCCCGCCGCCGACCAGCTTCTTGTACTTGATGAGCGCGATGTCCGGCTCGATGCCGGTGGTGTCGCAGTCCATCATGAAGGCGATGGTGCCGGTCGGCGCGAGGACGGTCGCCTGGCCGTTGCGGATGCCGTGCTCGCTCCCCAGCTCGTGCGCCTCGGTCCAGGCGTCGCGCGCCGCCGAGAGCAGCTGGAGCGGCACGTGCATCGGGTCGATGCGCTGGGCCGCCGCGCGGTGCATGCCGATCACCTCGAGCATCGGCTCCCGGTTCAGCGCGAACCCGGCAAAGGGGCCCATGGCCTGCGCGACCTCCGCCGACATCGCGTACGCCTCGCCGCACAT
>DATKFL010000404.1:0-2214 GCA_035511355.1 Dongiaceae bacterium | reverse complement strand
GCCTGGATCGACTGCGACGCGCCCCCGGCCACCGCCACCATCGCGATGACGCAGGCGACGCCGATGATGATCCCGAGCATGGTGAGGGCCGACCGCAGGGTGTTGCGCGCGATCGACTGCAACCCGACCTTGACGATGTTGCCGGTGCGGACCAGCGCCAGTTTCATCGTGCTGCTCCGGTCGAGCCGACGCCGGCGGCGGAGGCGACGGCCGCGCTCCGCGTCGCGCGCACCCGGTCGCGCACCGGCGTGTCGCTCACGATCCGCCCGTCGCGCATCGTCACCACCCGCCGGGCGTGCTGGGCGATGTCCGGCTCGTGGGTGATCAGCACGATGGTGCGCCCCTCGTCGTTCAGCGCCTCGACGATCGCCATCACTTCCTCGGAGGTTCGCGAATCGAGGTTCCCGGTCGGCTCGTCGGCGAGGAGCAACGGCGGGTCGGCGATCAGCGCCCGCGCGATCGCCACCCGCTGCTGCTGCCCGCCCGACAGCTGCGACGGCACGTGGTGCTCGCGTCCTTCGAGGCCGACCCGCACGAGCGCGGCGCGCGCCCGCCGGTGCCGCTCCTCCGCGGCGATCGGCAGGTCGCCGTACAGGAGCGGCAGCTCCACGTTCTCGACCGCCGCCGTGCGGGGAAGCAGGGTGAAGTTCTGGAACACGACGCCGATCCGGGCGTTGCGGATCTCGGCGCGCTGGTCGGCGTCGAGGGTGGCGACGTCGACGCCGTCGAGCAGGTACGAGCCCGACGTCGGTCGATCGAGCCCGCCGATGATGTTCATGAGGGTCGTCTTGCCGCTTCCCGAGGGTCCCATGATGGCGAGGAATTCGCCGCGCGCGACGTCGAGGTCGACCGCGTCGAGGGCCCGCACCTCGACTTCACCCATGCGATAGACCCGCACGAGATTCCGGAGGGAGAGAAGCGGCGCGCTCAAAACATCCGCCCGCCGCCGGGCGGACGGGTCGTGGTGTCGACCTTGGAGGTCGCCTGGCCGACGACGACCGGGTCGCCCGGCTTCAAGGTCCCTTCGAGGATCTCGGTGAAACGACCGTCGGTGATCCCGACCCGGATCACGACCGGGCGCAGGCGGCCGCCTTCGTCGAGATAGACCGTCTGCCGGCCGGCGCCCGGGATCTCGGCCACGCCCGCCCCGAGCGCCGCCGCCGCGCCCGCGAGCCCGCCGCCACGGCCATGCCCCGCGCCGGCGGGCGCCGTTCCTGCATCGGGACGGGTCGCCGCGAGGGCGCCGCCGGCCGGCGGTTCGGCGGCCGCGCGCCCGGCCCCGGCGCCCGCCGCCGGGCCGCCGCGTCGATCCCCGCCACCCGGCTGATCGGTCGGCCGGAACCGCAGCGCCGCGTTCGCCACCCGCAGGACGTCCTTCTTCTGCGCCACTTCGATGGTCACGTTCGCGGTCATCTGCGGGCGCAGCTTCTGCTCCGGGTTCGGCACCTCGAGGATCACCGGGTAGGTGATGACGTTCTGGTTCACGGTCGCGTTCAGGCGGATCTGCGCGATCCGGCCGCGGAACTCCTCCTCGGGGTAGGCGTCGACCGTGAAGCGCGCGGTCTGCCCGACCGCCACCCGCCCGATGTCCGACTGGTCGACGTCGGCGAGCACCTGCATCTTCGTGAGGTCCTGCGCGATGGTGAACAGGGTCGGTGCCTGGAACGACGCGGCGACCGTCTGCCCGATGTCGTACTTGCGGTCGACGACCACGCCGTCGATCGGGCTCTGGATCTTCGTGTAGCGCAGGTTGGTCTGCGCCTGCCGGAGCGCCGCCTGAGCCTGGGCGACCTGCGCCTTGGCGCCGTCGGCGTTGGCGCGCGCCGCGTCGATGTCGGCCTGCGGCGCCAGGCCTTCGGCCATGAGGCGGTCCTGCCGCGAGGCGGTGATCCCGGCGTTGCGCGCCTGGACCTCGGCCTGGGTGAGGTCGGCCTTGCGCTGTTCGACCTGCGCCTCGAACGGCGTGGGGTCGAGCTCGGCGAGCAGTTGCCCCGCCTTGACCGGACTGTTGAAGTCGGCGTGGAGGCTCGCGACGATCCCCGACACCTGGCTGCCGATCTGCACCGTGGTGACCGCCGAGATCGTCCCGGTGGCGGTGACCGTCATCACCACATCCCCCCGGTCCACTGCCTGGATGCGGTACTTGGCCGCCTCCCGGCTCCCCGAACGGCGGAGATACAGGAAGACCCCGCCTCCCAGGATCAGCAACAGGAG
>DATKFL010000403.1:0-5150 GCA_035511355.1 Dongiaceae bacterium | reverse complement strand
CCTGGTCGGCTCGTGCACCAATTCGTCCTACGAAGACATCGAGCGCGCCGCCGATGTCGCGCGCCAGGCGGCGGCGCACGGCGCGCGCATGGCGACCCCGCTCCTGGTCACGCCCGGCAGCGAGCAGATCCACCAGACCATCCGGCGCGATGGCCAGATGGCGACGCTCGAATCGGTCGGGGCGACCGTGCTGGCCAACGCCTGCGGCCCCTGCATCGGCCAGTGGCGGCGCGAGGAGATCAAGAAGGGACAGCGCAACACCATCGTGACGTCCTTCAACCGCAACTTTCCGGGCCGGAACGACGCCAACCCGGAGACGCTCGCCTTCATCGCCAGCCCCGAGATCGTCATGGCGTACGGCCTCGCGGGGCGGCTGTCTTTCAACCCGCTCTCCGACACCCTTCCGGGGAACGGCGCCCCGTGGAAACTGGCGCCGCCCCGGCCGGCACCGGAGCTGCCGGCGAAGGGTTTCATCCTGAGCCGCGCCGGGTACGAGGCGCCGCCGGCCGATCCGAAGTCGGTCGCCGTCTCGGTCAGCCCCGGGTCGGAGCGCCTGCAGATCCTCGATCCCTTCGACCGGCACGCCGACCATGACTTCGTCGAGATGCCGGTCCTCATGAAGACGAAGGGGAAGACCACGACCGATCACATTTCGCCGGCCGGCTTCTGGCTCAGGTTCCGCGGCCACCTCGATCGGATCAGCGACAACATGCTGACCGGCGCCGTGAACGCGTTCACCGGCGAGCGCGGCAAGACGATCAACCAGCTGACCGGCGAGCGCGGCCAGGACGCGCCGAAGGTGGCGCGTGCCTACCGCGCGGCGGGCCGCAAGTGGGTGGTCGTGGGCGACGAGAACTACGGCGAGGGGTCGAGCCGCGAGCATGCCGCGATGTCGCCGCGCTACCTCGGCGCGGCCGCGATCGTGGCGCGCTCCTTCGCGCGCATCCACGAAAGCAATCTCAAGAAGCAGGGGGTGCTGCCGATGACCTTCGCCGACCCGGCCGACTACGAGCGGGTGCGCGAGGACGATCGGCTGACGCTCACGAACCTGCGCGATCTCGCGCCGGGGGTGCCGGTCACGGCCCTCCTGCACCACGCCGACGGGATGGTCGACCGGATCGACCTGCGCCACACGCTCAACCAGGAGCAGATCGCCTGGTTCCGCGCCGGCTCGGCGCTCAACCTCCTGCGCCAGCAGGGGACGCCCGCGCGGTCCTGACCCGAGGGCGACCCCACGACGCGGAACGGCCGGGCACCCACCCCTCGGGGTGAATGCCCGGCCGCAACCCGGACCGCCTGGAGGTCCGGGAAAATCCTAGATGTCGTTCGGGACGCTCTTGTCGTCGATCCAGATCCGGACGTGGCTGTCGCCGTCCGTCACCTGCACCAGATCGCCGCCGCCGTAGTTCACCAGCGCCTGCAGCGCCGCCTTGACGTTCAGCTGCCCCTCGGGCGCCTGCAGGAGGGCGTCGACCACCTCCATCGGCACCTTGATGTCGACCTTGCCGGATTTCTTCCGGTCGGCGTCGTTCACCTTCATGAGCAGGAACCCGCCGGACTTGGCCACGCGCACCGTCTCGTCGTCCGATTCGATCGTGACGAATTCCATGTCACGGGTGTTCTTCAGGCTCTGCCACACCGCCCGGAACTGCTCCGGCTTGATGTTCCCCTCGCTGATGTGGATCTGCCCGCCGGAGAAGTGATCGGCCTCGATCGCGTCCGCCATCGTCTCGAGGACCGCGACCGGGAGATTCACCTTCACCGACTCGCCGCCCTCCCCGTGGTCGAGGACGCGGATGTGGATCCATTTCCCCTCGGTGCCCGCCATCGCCGGCGCCAGTCCCAGGCCGGCCACCATCGCCGCCGCGGCCAGAAGCGCCACACCACCCAACGTCTGCTTTGTCATCGCCGGCCCCCTTTGCACCGCCCGTCACTCCGTGCGGTCCAGTCGAGATAACGACGGCCGGGCGGCAAGGTTCCCGGAACCTTGACTCTACTACGCACGGCGTAATACTCTGCCGGGCGTCCGAGCGCCCCCCCGGAGGCGCTTCCTGGAGAACGGCATGGCGCTGCGGGAACACGACGATCTGCTGGCGAGCCTGGGGCGGTTCTCCGAGCCGGCGCTCCACATCCTGATCTCGCTCGCCGGAGGCCCGAAGCACGGCTACGCGATGACCCGGGACATCGAGGCGGTGTCGGGACAGAAGCCGGGGCCGGGCACGCTGTACGGCGCGATCGCGCGTCTCGAGGCGCGCGGTTGGATCGAGCCGCTGCCGGCGGAGGATCGACGGCGACCGTACCGGTTGACGTCGGCGGGGGAGCGGGTCCTCCGCCATCGCCTCGAAAGCCTGCGTGCCGTCGCGCGCATCGGCCGCGCGCGGCTCGCGGAAGGGTGAGAGGGGGATCGGGATGCCACGCGCCGCGACCCTCCTGCGCCTCTATCCGCCCGCCTGGCGGGCGCGCTATGGCGACGAGTTCCTCGCCACGGTGGGGGAGGCGCCCCTGGAATCCCGGCAGGTGTTCGACATCGTCATGGTGGCGATCGACGCCTGGTTGTCGGCCGACGTGCGCAAGGCGACGCGGGCCTACCGCGTCGCACCTTCAGGAGGTGGATCGGCCATGCTGAAATCGATGCTGGTCTGCGGTCGGAGAAGCGCCGGCGTGACGCCGCGCGACGGCCTCGTCGGCGCCGCGGTGATGATCCTCGCCACCCTCCTGTTCTCGGTCGCGGGGATCGCCGCGCGGCGCGCCGGATGGAGCGCGACCGGCGAAATGCTGAAGGGGCTGGCGTTCGCGGGGCCGTTCACGTTGTCGATGCCGTTCTGGCTGATGAAGGGTCAGCCCTGGAAGGCGCAGGCGGCGATCATCGGCGGGACGATGCTGATCCTGATCGCGGCGGGCCTGGTCGCGACCAGGGTCTGATCGCCCTCAGGCGCCCCGACGCCGGGCGAAGCCGACGCCGATCGCCAGGCCGATGGCGATGCCGATCGGCAGCCACAGCGCCATGTTCCCGTTGGTCGCGCCGAGCGCGGCGCCGATCCCGGAGCCGATCGCGAGTCCCATCCCGATCCAGGGAGCGCTGGCTCCCTCCGAGCCGTTCGGTGCGGTGGTCATGAACCGCAATCTTAGCGCGGTCCGGGTTCGCTGGTAGACTCGCCCTCGTGCCCGAGCTTCCGGAAGTCGAGACCATCCGCCGAGGCCTCGAGCCTCTGGTCACCGGCCGACGCGTGGTCGAAGTGACCGTTCGCGAGCGGCGGCTGCGCTGGCCGATTGCCGCCGCGGCGCTCCAGCGACTCCGCGGTGCGCGTCTCCTCGGAGTGCGGCGGCGGAGCAAGTACCTCCTGGTCGACACCGACGCCGGGGTCACGCTTCTCATGCACCTCGGGATGAGCGGGCGGATCTGGGTTTCGGAGAGCGCCAAGCCGGCCCGGCCGCACGAGCATGTCGTCTTCAGCCTCGACGACGGGCGCGAGATCCGCTTCGCCGACCCGCGCCGCTTCGGGATGGTCGATCTCGTCCCGGACGATCGGCTCGATCGCCATCCGCGGCTCAAGGGCCTGGGGCCGGAGCCGATCCCCGGCCCGGGCGCGGCGGCGAACGGCGATCTGGCCGAGGGCTTCTGGCGCGCGACCCGTCGCCGGAAGAAACCGGTGAAGAACTTCCTGATGGACACGCGCGTGGTCGCCGGGGTGGGGAACATCTACGCCTGCGAGTCGCTGCACCGCGCGGCGATCCGCCCATCGCGCCCGGTCGGCCGGCTGGCGCGCGCCGACTGGGACCGGCTGGTCGTCGCCGTGCGCGCGGTCCTCGGCGAGGCGATCGAGGCGGGCGGGACGACCCTCCGGGACTTTTTCAACGCCGAGGAGGAGGCGGGGTACTTCGCCGTGCGCCTCCGGGTCTACGACCGCGAGGGGAAGGCCTGCCCGCGCTGCCGCGCCGTGGTCAAGCGGAAGGTGCTGGCGGGGCGGAGCACGTTCTACTGCCCCGGCTGCCAGCGCTAGTCTCCCGTCACCGACCGCCCCCCGGCACCCACAGGATGTCTCCTGCACCGTCGTCGTTGGCGTGCCGCCCCAGAACGAAGAGCAGATCCGAGAGCCGGTTGAGGTAGATCAGCGCCTGCTGGTTGACCGATTCGCGCCGGGCGAGGCTCACGAGCCGCCTCTCGGCGCGCCGGCAGACGGTGCGGGCGTGATGGAGGGTCGCCGCGATCCGCGTCCCGCCCGGCAGGACGAAGCTGTTGAGCGGCGCCAGCCGCCCGTTGAACAGATCGATCGCCTTCTCGAGGTGGGTCACCTGGTCCGGCGTGACGCGGAGCGGCGGGCGACCGCGGCGCGGACGCGCGCCGCTCTCCGGCACGGTCAGGTCGGCGCCGAGGTCGAACAGGTCGTTCTGGATCCGGCGCAGAATCGCGGCGACGTCGGTCGCGACCGCCTCGGCGACGACGACGCCGATGGCGGCGTTCAGCTCGTCGACATCGCCCGTCGCCTCGATGCGCGGGTGATCCTTGCGCACCCGGCGCCCGCTCCCGAGCGCGGTCGTCCCGCGGTCGCCGGTCTTCGTGTAGATCCGCGTCAGGCGCACCATCCGGTCGTCCTCCGGCGCGCATCCTACGCCACCGGGGGCCGGTCTTGACAGCGGCGTCCGGGCGGGCTAATTTGAACACCTGTTCAAATCATGAGGAACCGTCGCCGATGACCCGCGCCGCCGCTCTTCCCGCCGCGCCGACCGCCGCCCCGCGGCGGCGCCCCGAGCGCGCCACCGCGCGCAAGCTCGAGATCCTGCGCGGCGCGGCGGCGGCGTTCCGCGACCGCGGCTATGCCGCGACCAGCGTGCGCGACATCGCCAAGCGGCTCAGGATGACGCCGGGCAACCTCTACTACTACTTCCGGAACAAGCAGGACATCCTCTTCTTCTGCCAGGATCACTCGCTCGACGTGCTCCTGCGCGAAGCGCGGCGGATCGCCGCCGGTCCCGGCTCGCCCGAAACGAAAGTCCGCGAGCTCGTGAGATCCCAGGTGTTGTGTCTTCTCGACGAGCTGCACGGGTCGGCGGGACACATCGAGTTCCACGCCATGCCGCCGGCGCGTCTCCGGAAGGTGATCGCGAAGCGCGACGCGTACGAGCGGCTGGTGCGCGGCCTGGTCGAGGAG
>DATKFL010000402.1:0-3319 GCA_035511355.1 Dongiaceae bacterium | reverse complement strand
TGCCGTTCGGGGTCGCCACCCCGGTCGGGAGTCTCTCCTGGTTCGTCTACGGCCTGGACCCGGCCCCGCATGCGCGCGCCGGGCGACTCACCGAGGCGCAGCGGCAGCGGCTCCGCCGCCGGCCCCGCCGAACGGCCTTCGGCGGTTATCGCGGATCGACCCGGCGCGTCGTGAGGCTGCTCCTTCCTCTGGTTCCCGAGGGGCGGCGGCTCCGGCTGCTGGGCGACGGCCACCCCGCCTATGACGACGTGGCCGGCCATCACCCGCGCGTGCGGCTCGACCGGTTCCCCAACCCGAAGCGGGGGCCGCGCGGGGCGCCGCGCTCCGCCGAAGCGGTGTCGCGCGACCGGGCGATGTTCGCGTCGGACCTGCTGCATGCGCTCCTGCGCCACACGCTGGCGCACCATCGCCGCGAAACCATCGCGTTCGGACGGCGGTTGAACGCGCTCATCGAGCGCCTGACGCTGATGGCGGTCTGGCGGAACTTCGTGAAGCGACGCTCCGAGCGACGGCCGGCGCCGGTGACCCCGGCGATGCAGGTCGGACTCGCTGCCGAGGTCTGGGACTGGCGGCGGGTGTTCTCACGGCGCCTGTTCCCGGGGAGGGAGTCGCTGTCGCCCGTAATGGTCCGTCTCTATCGCAGGGACTGGACGACCCCGATCTACACCCGCAACACCCGCCATCAACTCAAACACGCCTACTGAGGTGGGCCGGTCGCCAACCGGCGCCCCCGTTCCCGGCCCCTCGCCGCCCGGCCGACGTGCAACAACCTGCGCGACACCATGGGCTTGCACCCCCGCCCCCGGATCCCTAGATTGACCCGGATGGACAACGCCCGCGATCTGGAGCTCCTGGTCGCCTCGCATCACCCGATCATCTCGATCGAGAGCGCCGAGGAGGAGCGGGTCGAGACGCTCCTGGCCGAGGTGGCGGCGCGGCTCGACCTGCCGCTGTTCACCTGGCGCGCGACCCGCGGCCTGATCCGCACCGGCACCCACGATCCGATCTACGAGACCGACAAACCGGCGACGGCGCTCAAGTGCGCGGCGGCGATGCAGACCGACGCGCTCTACCTCTTCCACGATCTGCAGCGCTATTTCGAGGACCCGGTGGTGCTGCGCTCGCTCCGGGACATCGCCGCGCAGTTCACGGTGGCGCGCCGCGCGCTGGTCCTGTGCGCGCCGGAACTGCCGATCCCGGTCGACCTGCGGGCCAGCGTCGCGCCGTTCACGCTCGAGCTGCCGGGCCCGGAGGATCTCAAGCGGATGGCGGTGCGCACGCTGCGGGATCTCGGCGCGCCGAAGAAGGTGCGCATCGACCTGCCGGTCGCCGACCTCGAGCGGCTGATCGCGAACCTCCGCGGCCTGACGCTCCAGGAGGCGCAGCGCCTCCTGATGCGGGTCGCCCTCGACGATCTCAAGATCGACGCCGAGGACCTCCGTCGCGTGCAGGAGCACAAGAAGGAAATCCTGGCGCGCGACGGCGTCCTGACGCTGCATCCCGACGAGGCGCGCCTGCAGCAGGTGGGGGGCCTCGCGGCTCTCAAGGAGTGGCTCAGGACGCGCGGCGCCGCCTTCGGCCCCGAGGCGGCGAAGTACGGTCTCGAGCCGCCCCGCGGGCTGCTCCTCATCGGCGTGCAGGGATGCGGCAAGAGCCTCACCGCGCGCGCGGTGGCGGCGGAATGGAACGTGGCGCTCCTGCAGCTCGAGGCCGGGGCGCTGTTCGACAAGTACATCGGCGAGTCGGAGCGGAATCTCAGGAATGCCCTCAAGACCGCCGAGGCGATGGCGCCGTGCGTCCTCTGGATCGACGAGGTCGAGAAGGGGTTCGCGGCGCGCGATTCGGCGACCGATGGCGGCCTGTCACGCCGGCTTCTCGGGTCGCTCCTGACCTGGCTGCAGGAGCGCAAGGCGCCGGTGTTCACCATGGCGACCGCCAACGACGTCGGCACCCTGCCGCCGGAGTTCCTGCGCAAGGGGCGGTTCGACGAGATCTTCTTCGTCGACCTGCCGGGCGATGCGGCGCGGCGCGCGATCGCGGCGATCCACCTGAGCCGCCGGCGGCAGGATCCCGCGACGTTCGACCTCGCCGCGCTGGCCGCGGCCACGGAAGGCTACAGCGGCGCGGAGATCGAAGCGGTCGTGGTCTCGGCGCTGTATGCCGCCTTTGCCGCCAAGGCGCCGCTCGACGATCGGCACCTGCGCGCCGCCGCCGCGTCGACCGTGCCGCTGTCGCGCACCTGCCGCGAGTCGATCACCGCGCTGCGGGAGTGGGCGCGCGGCCGCGCCGTGGCGGCGGACGGAAGCGCGGTCACACCGGCGGCGCGACCGGCCGCCTGAGTCCTTCCGACCCTTACTCGAACCGCAGCGGCAGCACCTTCGAGACCCCCGGCTCCTCCATGGTCACGCCATAGAGGAGGTTGGCGGCCTCCATGCTCTTGCGGTTGTGGGTGATCAGGATGAACTGGGTCTCATCGGCGAGCGTCCTGAGGAGGGTGGTGAAGCGGACGACGTTCGCCTCGTCGAGCGGGGCGTCGACCTCGTCGAGGACGCAGAACGGCGACGGCCGGTAGCGGAACAGGGCGAACAAGAACGCCACCGCGGTGAGCGCCTTCTCGCCGCCCGACAGCAGGGCGATCGACTGCAGCCGCTTGCCGGGGGGCTGCGCGGCGATCTCGATCCCGGCCTCCAGCACGTCGTCCTCGGCGTCGAGAAGCCGCAGCTCGGCGCGTCCGCCGCCGAACAGCGTCGTGTAGGACTCCCGGAAGGTCGCCTCGATCGCCTCGAACGCGGTCATGAAGCGCAGCCGCGACTCGCGGTTGATCCGCCGGATGGTGTCGCGCAGCGATTCGATCGCCTCTTCGAGATCCTTCTGCTGCGCGCTCAGGAACGTGAAGCGCTCTTCCAGCTCGGCGCACTGCTCGACCGCCATCAGGTTCACCGGTCCGATCGCCTCGAGGGCGGCCTTCGACTGCGCCACCTCGGTCTCGTCCGCCTCGAGCGGGCGCCCGGCGTCGAACAGCGGGGGCGCCGCGCGGAGCGCGTCGAGCGTCAGGTCGAGATCCTCACGACACGAGGTCTCGAGGTGCTCGAGGTCCGACGACAGGCGGGCGCGGCGGACGGCGATCTCCTGCGACGATTCGCGCAGCGTCGTGAGCGTCGCGCGCCCTTCGCGCGCCGCCTGATCCCGTGCCTGCAGGAGCGAACGGTCGTACGCGAGGCCGGCGAGCGCGGCCTCCTCGGAGGCGGCGGCGCCGGCGCGCGCTTCGGCCGCCTCGGCGGCCTGGGGGGTCAAGGTGGCGTGCTCGGTATCGAGCGAT
>DATKFL010000401.1:0-8330 GCA_035511355.1 Dongiaceae bacterium | reverse complement strand
CTCCGGCACCGACGCCAGGACCTGGAGCCCCAGACCGGTCTCGAGATCCTCGACCGAGACCACCTTCCCCGACATCCGATCGACCGCCACCGCCCAGGTGGGCGCCCCGACCAGCCCGAGGAAGATCGACACCACCAGGATCAGGAGCCGCTTCGGGAACGCCGGGTCGCGATTCGCGGCGGCGCGCTCCACCACCTTCACCGAGGCGACCTCCGCCTGGTCGAGCCCCTTCGACATCTGCACCTCGGCCAGATTCTCGCGGCTCAGCCGCTCGCGGTCGTTGGTCTCCTCGACGTCGCGCTTCAGGGCCGCCGCCTCGTTCTTGCGCGCGTCGAGCCCCTGCAGCTCGCGGCGATAGGTCTCGCTCATCGCCTGCCACTTGTCGAGGTTCGCGGTCACCCGCTCGCCGATCAGCGTCTTCAGCTGGGCGATCTCCTTGTTCACCAGGACCACCTGGGTCGCGGTCGGGGTGAACCGGGTGGAGACGTCGACCCGCCGCAACTCGGCGTCGGTCAGGCGGCGCGACAGATCGGCGAAGGCGGGATCGCCGGCGAGCGCGCCGACCGAGTCGCCGGAGAGGTCGTGCCCCTCCAGACCGCGCAGCACCTTCACTTTCGATTCCGCCTCGCTCAGCCGGTTCAGGAGCTCGGCGTGCTGGGACTCGAGATCGGAGATGGCGTACTTCGCGCCGAACTCGCTCAGGCGGTTCTCCGCCGCGGCCCGCCGCTCGCCGTCCTCCCGCGCCTGCCGGTCGAGGGCCTCGAACGCGTCGCTGTTGCCGTGCACCTCGAGGTGGTGCTTCAGGTAGGCGTCGACCAGGGCGTTCACCACGTCGCGCGCCAGCTCGGGGGAGGCGCCCCGCCAGGTCACTTCGATGACGTTGGTGCGCTTCACGAACTCGACCGAGACCTTGCGACGCAGCCGTTCGATCGCGGCTTCCTGGGGCGGCACCTCGGCCCTGAGCCCGGTGGCGCGCAGGAACGACCCGAGCGCCCTGGACGCCGCGCAGGCGACGTCGGCCTTGCTGCGGAGGCTCGTGTAGGCGCACTCGCGATCGAGCCCGGTGCGCTCGACCACGTCCGTCAGAACCGGGCGGCTCAGGAGGATCTCCACCTCGCTGCCGACGTCCTCCATGCTGACCTGCATGAAGGGGGTGCGGCTGTCGCGCTCGGTCGGCACGAACGGCTTCTTGTAGCGCCCCGGCGTCAGGAGGAGCGTGGCGCGCGCCTCGTAGCGCGGCGGCAGGACGTACGACATGACGATCGGCAGACCGGCCGCGACCACGAAGAACCCGAGTGCGTGCCACTTCCGGCGGAACAGGACGGTCAGGATCTCTTTCATGGGGCCTGCAGGTCTCCGGAGGTCGCCCCCGCGTTGCCGGCGTCCGGCGCCCCCTGGTTGAAGAAGATGAATTCGAAATCGGCGTCGCCGAGCCCGAGATACCAGGCGCCCGGATCGGTGAAGTCGGCCGCCTCCCCCGCCGGACCGGCGAGGTAGGCCAGGAGATGATGCGGCTCGCGCCGGCGGAACCAGCCGCGCCTCCGGAGCGTCTCGACGAGGAGCGCATCGCCCGGGTCGAGGGCGTGGATCTCGGCCGAGCCGGCGGCGGCCGCCTCCGCTTCGACGCGCGTGGCGAGCCGGTCGTAGTGCCGCCGCGGGTCGCCGATCGCGATCATCTCGACCAGCAGGGTGACCGGCCGGCCGTGCAGTCGGGTGGCGCGGTGCACCGCGTAGCCGGCGAGTCGGCCGTGATCGCGGAGCAGCAGGATTTCGTAACGGAACGGCGCCTGGACGAAGCGCCAGTCGAGCCAGTCGCGGTCGCGCCGGGTCTGGCGCCGGAAACGCCCGGCGAAGGCGTCGGCCAGCGCGTCGACCTCCGCCGGAAAGCGCCTGACCGCCTCGATGGCGAGGCCGGCCGGGAGCGGTCCCGGGCTCCGGCGCCGGAGGGCGCGCGCGCCGCGGTGCGCGAGCCGGGCGACGGCGGCGAGCGCGCGTGGCACGCCGCGCCGCTCGAGCCACGGCGCCGGATCGATCACCAGGCTCAAACGCCGGGCATCGCGCACCAGCAGCCGCTTCCGACCGCTCAGGCGCTCGTACAGGATCTCCGAACGGCGGTTGCCCGCCCCGATCAGGAGCATGCCGGAGGCGAACTGATCGCGCATCAGGGCGACCCCGGCGCCGCGCTCGCCCGGATCGACCAGGGTGTCGAGACAGAAGGCGCCGTCGATCGGATGCCCGTCCAGAAGGAATCGCGCCGGGATCGCGCCGGCATGCCCGATGACCCGGCCGTGCTGTTCGACCACGCGGCTCAGGTGCCCCGGGCCCGAGGCGCGGCCGTCCCGCGCATGCTTCCACTCCCACAGGTGCGCGTGCAGCCGGCGCTGCTCCGGTCCCCAGACGCGCGCCACGAGATCGAGAACGGCGTCGCGATCCTCGGGCTTCAGCGAACGCATCACCCGCGCCGTCGGGACCGGCGCGGTCGCCAATCCGGCGCGCGCGGCCGGCGCGGTCGCGCGCGCGGCGGGCTCGAGCACCCGGATCTCCCTCATCCGCGCTCCACTTTCAGGAAGAGAATCCCGCGCGGCGGCAGGGTCTTCTGGTCGCCCGCCTGCACGGCGCCGCCCGCCTCGGGCCAGATCGTGGTGGCGCGCGCCTGCTCCCGACCGGGCCCGAAGCCGAGTCGCTCGGTGCGTGCCACGTCCGTGGCGTTGATGTACAGGAGCCCGACCGATCCGTCGGCCAGCTCGAACCCGCGGGCATGGAACGCCGGCGCCTCGAAGCGGACCGGCGCACCCCCGGCCTTGCCGGTGACGGTCACCGTCCCCGGGGGCAGCCCGAGCGCGAGGAGGCGGCCGGCCAGGAGGTACCGCCCGGCCGGCGAGCGCCAGAGGTCGGCGGCGGCGCGCATGAAGCGGCGCTGCTCCGGGTGCACCTCGTCCCAGCGGATCAACTGCATCCAGACCGCGGCGCCCGGCAGGCGCCCGGCCGCGAGGTTCATCGCCTGCGCGTACAGCGCCAGCGACGGGTCATCGCCGACACGCGCGATCGGCGCGCTGTCGCCGCCGTAGCCGGCGGCGTAGTCGTGGAACAGGTAGGCGAACAGCGGCACGCCGACGCTTCCGCGCCCGTCGCGCGGCCACAGCCCCTGCATGTAGTCGCGGCAGTGGAAGAGATCAACGTGCGGGATGAAGAACTCCCCCGGCTCCTCGAGCGTGATCGCCGCCGCCGGCCGGCGGGCATGCGCGGTCGTGCCGAGTCCGTCGAGAAGAGCGGCGAGCGCGGTCGCCGCCGCGCTCCCGCCCGCCGGCGGATGCCCGTGCGTGGTGGCGAAGCAGGGGGGCGTGCCGCCGCCCGGGATCTGGTCGACCTGCACCAGGTCGACGCCGGCGTCGAGGAGATGTGCCGTCTGCCCGGCGAGAAGATCGCGCGCCTGGGTCGTCGTCGGGCAGAGCACGGCGTGCCGGCCGATCCCCTCCCCTTCGGCCTGGCCTTCGAGGCGCGGCGCGCCGCCCTGATCGGCGATCGCCGCGGCGCGGAAGCGCTGCACGTCGGCCGGCGGCAGCCGGTAGGCCGGGGCGCCGTTGCGTGCCGCCTTCTCGAGCGTGATGTTGAGCCCCGAGACATACGCGAAGGCGCGCCCCGCATCCTGGTGCAGCGCCCCGACGAGACCGCCGAAGCCCGCCAGCCCGCCGTACGGCGGCCAGGTGTCGGGGGTGATCCAGGGACCCTGCTTCTCCCAGCCGAGGAGGATGGCGGTCACCGGGAGCCCGAGCCCCTTCGCCCAGGAGGCGGCGACCGCCGGGATGTCGGCGGTGCGATCGCGCGCGCCGCCGCCGGGCGCCGCCTCGCGCAGGTTGACGCCGAGGAAGAATGCCGGCGCGCGCGCCGCCTCGGGGAGATCGCGCGCTTCGATCCGGCGCGCGCAGAACGGCTGCTTCGACGCCCAGGCGCGATACGGATCGGCCGCCTGCTCCCAGCCGCCGTCGAAGACGCCGAGCCGCACCGCGTACGGCACCGCCACGGTCGCCCCTTTCAAGTCGACGAGCACGTGCTCGAAATAGGGCAGCACGTCCCGCCCGATCCGCCGCAACGCGAGGCGCTTGAAGCGACCGGTGGCGTCTTCGCAGTAAAGGACCGCGCCACCCCGCGCGTCCTGGATCGCGAGCAGCTGCGCCGAGGCCATGCCGGGGTAGTTCCAGGAGCGCACTTCACCGTCGCGCAGGGAGGACGCGAGATCGCCGATCAGTTCGCCGTCGGCGACCGGCACGAGCGCGCCGGGGCCGGGAGAACCGGCATCGAGGGCGAAGGCCAGCCCGGGGGCGCGCAGGATGCCGATCACCGGCTGCTCCCCCTGGCGGCGCACCTCGGCGCGGAGGGTCGCGGCGGTGGCGTCGGGCGCCAGGGTCAGGGTGATCGCCACCTCGATCCCGGCGGCTTCGTGGCGCGCGATCAGGGTCACGCCGCCCTCCACCTTCTCGAGGCGCGTCGAGCTCGCCTGCGACGCGTCGACGGCCGTCGTCTTCCCGTCGCGCAGGAGATCGATCTGGTACAGCGGCGTGCGGGCCCCCGGACGGAGGAGCTCGCGCCCCTGACGCACCGCGTAGAGCGAGGTCAGGTGCGCGCCGCCGGCGGCACTGACGCCGAGACGCAGCGTCGCGTTCTCGAGACGCGCCTCGCCGGCATCGGCGGCGGCCGCCGCCGGAGCGGCCTTGCGGGCCGCCGGTCGTCGTGCCGCCTCCGCCGGGCGCGTCGCCGCGCCGCCCAGGAGCGCCGCGACGCCGAGCAGCGCCAGGGCGGCGCCGCCGCGGCGGCCGGCCCGATCGGGGCGTCTCATTCCGCCCCCAGGAGCCGGAGACGCCGGCGGTGCAGCGACCGGTGGAAGGCCATCTCCGCTTCGGTGACGATGCGCTTCTCGCCGCGCCACCAGGCGCCGGCGTAGCCGTACAGCATGCAGGCGCTCCGGACGATCCAGGGGCGGTAACGGGCGTTGTACAGGGCGCGCGCCGTGAAGAAGCCCGCCCCGTACCCGGTCAGCCAGGCGTTGCGGCCGTCGCGCACGCTGCCTTCGACGAAGCCGTTGCGCGTCCCCATCCGGCGCCGGTGCAGGTACAGGAGATCGTGCTGCACCTGCACCCGCCGGCCGCGCATCCGCATGCGCAGGAGGTCCACCGTGTCCCAGCCGACCGACGGGACGAAGCCGCCGATCTCCTCGAGCCAGGCGCGCCGGTAGAGCCGCGCCGTCCCGGAGGGGAAGGTGTCCCCATGCCGCTCGACCAGCCGGCGCCCGCCGACGTAGGTGTAGGGATGACCGGAGCAGATCCCGACCGAGGGGTCGTCGCGACAGAGGGCGAGCAGCGACTCGAAGTAGTGTTTCGGCAGCTCGACGTCGGCGTCCACCTTGGCGACGAAGGCCCCCGGCTCGTCCGCCACGAGACGCCGCCCCTGGTTCATCACCTCCGCGACGCCGCGGCCGACGGCGTCGAAGCCCCGGTCGGCGAGCCGGACGGAACGGATGAAGGGATGCGCGGCGGCCGCCGCGGCGATCCACTCCGCCGACCCGTCGCTCGAGCCGTCGTCGAGCAGCAGCCACAGGTCGGGCCGCACCGTCTGCCCCAGCATCCCCGCGAGGGCGGCGTCGAGATGCCGGCGTTCGTTGCGGACCGGGGTGAGGACGAGATAGCCGTCCGCGCTCATGGCGCCTCTCCGGAAGGCTGCGGCGCTTCCCCGGTGGCGAGGACCGGCTCGGTCACGACCGCTCGCGCGGCCGCTCCGGCAAGGCGGCGCCCCGCGCGCCGGGAGCTCGCCAGGCGCGCCGCGAGATCGGCATCGAGCGAGCCGACGCCCTCCGCGAGCAGGTGCGCCCAGATGCGCGCCTCCTCGCTCTGCCGGCGGAGCTTCCAGCGTTCGCGCCCGAGAACCACGGTGCCGCGCAGCCCCGACGGACCGTCGACCACGGCGGCGAAGGTCTCGATCGGCATCGGCTCGGCGGGGCCGCCGTCGTCCCGCTCGACGCCGGCATCGTGCGGCGCCGTGCGCGGCCGCTCCCACTGCACCAGCGGCACGGCGCGCGCCGGCCCTTCGGTCGGCAGCGCCACCTCGATGTCGATGAGATCGAGATCGATCTGGCGCGCCAGGGCGATCAGCCGGTGATCGAGCCCCTCCACCTCGCGCCAGGCGGCGATGTCCTTGAGGGCGCGGCGCACCGCGAGATTCCGGTCGCGCGGCGACTGCCGGCGGCGCTCGCGCGCCAGGAGGGTGCGGGCGAGATCGGTCACCTCCAGCGCCCCGAGGGCGCGCGCCGCCGCGAGCAGCAACAGGAAGATGCCGAGCCGCAGCGGTCCCGCCGCGGCGCCGTCGCCGTACAGCGCCAGGCCGGTGGCGAGCAGGCCGAAGAGGAGCGTCGTCGCCCAGAGGATCAGGACCGACTGGCGGTGCCCGAGACCGCGCCGCAGCAGGCGGTGGTGGATGTGATTGCCGTCGGCGGTCATCACCGCGTGGCCGCGCAGGAGCCGGCGCACGATCGCGAGCGTCACGTCGAGGAGCGGCACGCCGAACAGGAAGAGCAGCAGGACCGCCGAGGACCAGGGCGACCCCTCCCGGAGCGCCTGGATCGACAGCACCGCGAGGATCGATCCCAGGAGGAAGGAGCCGGAGTCGCCGAGGAAGATCCGCGCCGGGTGCAGGTTGTAGGGCAGGAATCCAATCGCCGCCCCGGCCACGACCGCCGCGACGAAGGCGGGCCCCGGGCGCCCCTGCGCCGCCGCCAGCGCGGCGAGCGCCAGCACGACGATGGTCGTGATCCCGGTCGCCAGCCCGTCGAGCCCGTCGATCAGGTTCATGGCGTTGGTGATCGCGACGATCCAGAGGACGGTCGCGGCGAGGTTCAGCGCCAGCGCCACCGGCGGCCCGACGACGCCGCCGCCGAACAGCGTGAGGGCGTTGCCGCCGGTGAAGGCGATGACTCCCGCGCCGACCTGCGCCAGGAGCTTCGCCCGCGCGCTCAGGCCGCGGACGTCGTCGTACAGCCCCACGAGAGCCAGGAGACCGGCCGCCGCCACCAGGGTCGCGAACCGCGTGCCGTGCCTCAGGAGGATGTCGCGCGCCTCCGCCGACAGGAGGACCGCGCCGACGGTGCCGAGCAGGATGCCGGCGCCGAGCGCGATCCCGCCGAGACGCGGCACCGCCTCGGTGTGCACCTTGCGGTGATTGGGCGCGTCGAGGAGATTGCGGCCGAGCGCCAGCGCGCGCACCACCGGCGTCGCCAGGAGCGTGGCCACGAGCGCCGCGAGAAAGCCCAGGAGCGTGGCGGTCAGCATGCGTCGCTGCCGCGCGCGCCGCGCCCGATCGCCGGCGCCGCGCGCCCGGCGAGGGTGGCGAACAACCGCTCGTAGTCGTCGACGATCGCGCCCCAGTCGAACCGCGCGGCAATCGCCTGCGCCGCGGCCTGCGCGGCGGCGCGCCGCGCGGGCGCGTCGATGATCGCCTGCAGGCCCGCCGCCAGCCCGGCCTCGCCGCCGTCGTAGTAGGCGCCGGCCTCGCCGAGCACCTCGCGGTGCTCCGGCACGTCGTTCGCCACGATCGCGCACCCGAGACCGATCGCCTCCACCAGGGCGGGGTGGGTTCCGCCCACCTCGCTCGCCTGGACGTAGACCCCGGCGCGGCTCAGAAGCTCCAGGTAGCCGTCGCCGTAGATCGCTCCGGGGAAGCGGATGCGCGGGTCGCGGGTGTCGCGCACCGCGCGCACGTAGTCGTCGGCGTACGGCGCCGACCCGACCATCACCAGCGGCCAGTCGCTCCGCACCTGCTCGTAGGCGCGGCGCACCAGGAGGGCGTTGTTCTCGGGATCGAACCGGCTGACGTACAGGACGTAGCGCCCGGCCTCGAGGCCGAGGCGCTGCAGCACCCCCGGGAGGGTCGCGGGTGCCGGGCGCGCGCCGTACGGGATGAACGTCGACTCGCGCCCGTAGCGGGCGCGGTAGTAGTCGCGCACGCAGTGCGCGTCAGTGACCAGGTGATCGGCGGCCGCGCCGACCGCGCGCTCCGCGAATTTCAGGTACGACGAGGCGAGGGCGCCCCACTTGCGCCGCCGCCATTCCAGGCCGTCGGTGTTGACCACGACGCGCGCGCCGGCGGCGCGCGGCAGGAAGACGAACGGCCCCGCGGCGATGCCGAGCACCAGGACCACGTCGGCGCCGGTGGCGGCGGCGTGCAGGAGCGACAGGACCGCGTGCACCGGCTTCTCGAGCGACTTCAGGCGCGGCGCCGGCAGGACGACGCGGCGCACCCCCCGGTAGAGGCGAGCGGCCCCCGGGGCGTAGCGCGCGAGGCAG
>DATKFL010000400.1:0-2627 GCA_035511355.1 Dongiaceae bacterium | reverse complement strand
CCCGCGGGGCCGTGCGAGACGGAGCGCCGTACCCCGCGCGCGCGGTAGCGCGCGCAGGGGGGCGCGCAGCGAGCCGAGGGGAGGCGCGTTACACGCGCCGGACCCGTGCCCCGGGGGCTGTGACCGCGCCCCCCTCCCAAGGTGCGGAACTCCGCCCTTACCAGGGGATGATGTCCCGGAGGAGCCTCGCCTGGCGGCGCGACAGCGGCAGGACGGTCTTCTGCGGATCCTTCATGACGATGCGGCCGCCCCCCTCGCCCGGCAGGATCTCGGCGATGCGCGACACGTTCACGAGGCAGGATCGGTGCGCGCGGAAGAAGGCGGCGCCGAGCATCTCCTCGAGCTCGTTGAGGGTGCGCTCGACCAGCAGGCGCGCGTCGGCGGTGCGCGCGAAGACCACCGTCTCCTCCGCCTCGAACCAGAGGATCTCGTCCGGGTCGAGCAGGACGATCTTGGCGGCGCGCCGCACCGGGATCCGGCGCGGCGCCCCGACGGGAGCGGCGCCGGACGGCGCCACCCGGGGCGGAGCGGAAAGGTCGGGACGGGTCGGCGCGCCCGGCGCCGCGATCCCGGCCTTGATCTCCTCGAGCAGCCTCAGGATCTCGGCCGGAGCCGGAGCGGTCCCCGAGGCGAGCGCCGTGCGCGCCCGTTCGATCGCCGCCGCAAAGCGCTCCCGGCTGAACGGCTTCAGGAGATAGTCGAGGGAGTTCACCTCGAACGCCGGGACAGCGTAGCGGTCGTAGGCGGTGGTGAAGATCACCCGCGGCCGGTGCCGGATGCGCCGCAGCACCTCGAACCCGTCTCCCTCCGGCATCTGCACGTCGAGGAAGGCGACGTCGGGGCGCTCGCGGTCGATGAGCGCCGCGGCGCTCGCGGCGTCGGCGGCCTCGCCGACCAGATCGAAGTCGGCGTGCTCGCCGAGCAGGCGGCGCAGTCGGTCGCGTGCCGGCTTCTCGTCGTCCACGATCACCGCGCGGAAGGTCATGACGCCGCGGTCCGCAGCGCGTCGGTCGCCGGCTCCGGGATGACGAGGCGCGCCACCGCCCCCTTCCCGCCCGGCCCCGGCCCCAGCGTGAGGCGCCCCGCCTCGCCGTACAGGGTCACGAGGCGCTGCCGCACGTTGTCGAGTCCGTGCCCCTCGCGCATCGGGTCGACGCCCGTCCTCAATCCGCGCCCGTCGTCGAGCACCTCGACCGCGAGCAGGCCGTCGCGGCAGGCGGCGCGGATGCGCACGGTGCCGCCCTGGCGGAGCGGCGCGATGCCGTGCCCGACGGCGTTCTCGACCAGCGGCTGCAGGATCAACCCCGGCACCGGCACGCCGAGGGCCCGCGGCTCCACCTCGCGCTCGACCCGCAGCCGCTCGCCGAAGCGCGCCTGCTCGATCGTCAGGTAGCGCATCACGAACGCCAGCTCCTCCTCGAACGGCACCGGGCGCGACTCCGCCACCTTGAAGGTGTAGCGGAACAGCTCCGCCAGGGTCTGGACGATCTCCGCCGCCTGGCGCGGGTCCTCCTCGGCGAGCGCCGAGATGGTGTTCAGGGTGTTGAAGAAGAAGTGCGGATTGATCCGGGCCTGGAGCGCCGCCAGCTCGGCACGCGCCGCCTGCTCGCTCAGCCGCGCGGCGCGCAGGCGCACCTCCTCGACTTCGCGCAGCGACTCGGCGAGGCGCCAGCGGAGCGCCTCGTAGACGTGCACCACGAACCCGACCACCAGGGCCAAGACGGCGTTGATCGCGCCGATGGTGGCGGCGACGCGCAGATCGCGGAGCACGAACAGCGGGAAGAGATAGAGCACCAGGATCGTGCCGGCGATCGCGCCCGACAGGAGCGACAGCCCCACGAGAGCCGCGCGCGCCCAGGGGCCGACCGCCCGGAGGCGCGGCGGCAGCACGGTCGAGGTGATGAGGACGGTGAAACCGACGACGTTGCCGAACAGGATGCCGATCAGGACGGTCGTGACCTCGGGCCCGCCCTGGCGGAGCATGCCGACCGCCAGCGCCACGGCGGCGCCGGCGAGCGAGTTCCCCGCCCCCCAGAGGAGAACCTGGAAACCGATCGGGAGAGCCCGCGGTCCGGGCACCGGGTCGCTCAGGAGGCGCGGACCAGGACGAGCGTCGCGTCGTCGTGCGCCGCGCCGCCGCCGGTCCAGCGCTCCACTTCGCCGAGGACATTCAGGATGGTCTCGTCCAGGTCGCGTCCCCGCTGGCGTCGCAGGGCGGCGACCAGGCGCTCCTCGCCGAACTCGACTCCCTGCGCGTCGGGCGCCTCGACGATGCCGTCGGTGTAGAGCGCCAGGAGGTCCCCGGCCTCGAACGTGCGGCTCCCCTGGCCGTAGGTCGCGTCCTCCATCAGGCCGAGCGGGATGCCGTCGGCGGTCAGGCGGCAGACCTCCTTCGCCCCGATGTGCAGCGGCGGGAAGTGTCCCGCGTTGCTGTACGAAAGGGTGCGACGGCGCACGTCGTACACCCCGAAGAAGAGCGTCGCGTAGCGCGAGGTGGCGGTCGATCGGTAGAGCATGCCGTTGAGCTGGCGATTGACCTCGCCCGGGTCGACCGCGGGAGCCGCGAGGCTCCGCACCGAAGCCTGCAGCCCCGCCATCAGGAGCGCCGCCGGGATTCCTTTCCCGGC
>DATKFL010000399.1:0-5426 GCA_035511355.1 Dongiaceae bacterium | reverse complement strand
CCGCCACCGAGATCCCGCTCCAGGCGGCCGAGTCGTGCGCCACCCTGATGAGTCTGGGGCGCGACCTCGCCGCGCACGGCAACCGCAACGCGCTGAGCGACGCCGGCACCGCGGTGCTCCTGGCCGAGGCGGGACTGCGCGCCGCGCTCATGAACGTCCTCATCAACCTGCCGGGTCATCCGGACCCCGTGGCGGCCGCCGCGATCCGCGACCGCGCCCGCGACCTGGGGCTGGAAGCGGATCGTCTCCGGGTCGCCGATCTCGAGACGCTCAAGTCGATCGACGCGGCGCGCTGACCCCCTCCGGACTGCTCCGTATTGCAAAACGGGAATTGCGTCACGGCATCAGGTGGACCGCAAGTTGATGCCGGTGCAACATTTTGCCGTCCCTCGAAAGTTCAGGATGCGAAACATGACCCGCCGATCGCTGCATTTCCGCGACGATCGGGCGTCAATTAAATGTTGACAATCCGAAGTCCGGACCGTACTCATAACGACACTTCACGTCACGCCCCGGTCCGGGGGCCGGCGCCGTACCGGTCCCGGCGTGGGCTGGAGGCTTAGTGAGGCTCCTTACCGATCTTGATTCGCTGACGGGAACCGGCGTGGCCACGCCGGTCAGACAGACCTGCCGGGCCTGCCGTCCCGGCGAGTTCCCAATCCGCGGGAGGTTTTAGATGCGTCGTCCTGCCTCGATTCGATCGATGCGCAGCGTCCTGATCGCCAGTGCGGCGACTCTCGGGCTGCTTCTTCTTCCGGTGGCGCTCACCTGGGGTTCCAAAGGGCGCGCCCCCTCCACGATCAACGAGCGGATCCATCAGCTCGAAGCGCGCAAGCTCAAGCAGATGGCGCACCCCATGGCGGTCGAGCGCCCCGGTGACCTGTCGCCGTTCGGCGCCGGTTTCACGCCCGACACGCGCGAGCTGTCTCCCGGCCAGCGCAAGCAGCTGATCGAGACGTCGATCGGCTGGATCGACCTCAAGCAGGCCGACAGCGGCGTCCCCAAGAACGTTCCGGCGTCGCTGCGTTCCGACGCGGCGAGCCTGCGCCGCGCGGGGAACCACGGTCGCGGCAATGCGACCGGGGTCAACATCCTGCAGATCAGCGAGGACTCCCTCAAGTCGAGGGGCTTCGACGCCATCGAGGCCGAGGTGCGCAAGCACGCGCGCATCCTCGACGCGGTGCCCGAGCGCGGTCTCATCGTCCGGGTCAACGGCGAGAAGCAGTTCGACGAACTCGCGGCGCAGTCGTTCGTCGAGACGATCGCACCGTACGAGCCGGCGTTCAAGATCGCCGGCAACACCGGTCGCCTGCCGCTGATGCAGAAGGAGCGGGCGCAGTCGAAGGACCTCGATCTGATCGTCTCCCTCTGGGCCGACGCCGACCCGGTCAAGGGTCGCGCCGCCATCGAGACCGCCGCCGGCAAGGACAAGGTCTCGAGCTGGAGCCTCGACGGGATGTCGGTGCAGGTGAAGGGCACGCCGCAGATGGCGGGCCGTCTCGCGAAGGACCCGAACGTCCGCAGCGTCGGAGAGCGCGCCGAGTTCATGCTGACCAACTCGGAGACGCCGACTCTCCTGATGATCGGCAACACCGAGTCGTCCTACGGCCTGGCCCGCCCCTACCACGAGCTCGGGATCGACGGCGGCGGCATCGACACCAACGCCGACGGCAAGCGGATCAACAACGGCAGCGACACGGTTCCGCCGCAGATCGTGACGGTCACCGACAACGGCATCTCGGTGGACGCGGTGCACTTCTCGCAGACGCTCACCCAGACATCGATCCCGATCACTGCGCCGATCGGCCCGACGCACCGCAAGATCCATTCGATCCAGACGGTCGAGGACAGCGGCAGCTCGTGCGACGCGGTCCTGTCGGGGAGCAACACCCACGGCAACGTGGTCGCCGGGATCATCGCCGGCGCCCCGGGCGACTTCGGCCTGACCTTCCAGAAGGCGATCGACCCGCAGGACGGGCCGTCGGTCGGCGGCATCAGCCTCGACGCGCTGGCGCGCGGCTCGCGCATCATCATGCAGGACGCGGCGCTCCCGACGCGCTGCCTGCTCAACGAGCTGGCGGAGACCGGCGGCAACGTCGCGCCCGGCAGCCTCGCCGATCGCCTCGCCACCGCGGTCTGCCCGAAGGACGGCAGCGGCACCGGAGTCTGCGCCGGGGTGACCGGCGGCGGCCTCGAGGCGCACCTGCACGTCATGCCGTTCGGGACGCCGTCGTTCGACAACGTCCTGTACAACACCGAGAACGGCACCTACCCGCTCGAGGCGCGGCACATCGACACCTTCCTCGTGAACAACCGGGACTACATGGTGTTCAGCCCGGTCGGCAGCCAGGGGAACGCCCCCTCGGGCTCGCAGCTGCTCGAGGTCTGGCCCGACCTGTTCGACGGGACCTCGCTCGACAACGATCCGAACTTCCCGAAGCCGCTGCAGATCCCGCCGCCCGCCACCGCGTAGAACGTGGTGACCGTCGGCGGCTCGCTGTCGGACAACTGGACGGTGTTCGGCGACTACAACGCCGAAGAGAACCCGCTCGGATTCTCCTCGAAGGGTCCGGCGACCGCCGGATCGCTGCGCACCGCGCCGCTGATCATGGCGCCGGGTTCGGACGGCACCGGACTGTTCGCCTACCCGCTGTTCGCCACCGCCGCGACCAACCGCAGCCGTGACAACGACAACCTGGCGCCGGTCGAGCAGGAGATCGATGAGTCGAACACCGGCACGTCGTTCTCCGCCGGTTTCGCCACCGCCGCCGGTGCGGTCATCCGCGACTACTTCGCCCAGGGCTTCTACCCGACCGGCGCGCGGGTCGCCGCCGACCGGATGCCGAACCTCTCGGGATCGCTGGTGCGCGCCGCGCTGGTCGCGAGCGCCAACTTCATGGAGGTGCTGGACGGCGACATCCCGGACCGGCCGTCGGTCACCGACCTGACCGTCTTCAACTCGCGCGCGGTGAACCTGGGCACGGTGTCGGGCGTGAACGTCGGCGTCATCGGCAACGGCGTGCAGGGGTACGGCCGCATCGTGCTCGACAACGTGCTGCCGATCTCGCTCTATCCGCCGACCATCGGCGAGGGATCGCCCAACACCGTCGAGTACCCGGCCGCCGGCCTGGTCATCTACGACACCCTCGGCACCGGCGAGCCGCCGATCGACAACGCGGGGAACACCGTCACCGAGAAGCAGTTCACCGTCGACGGCCTGAATCCGATCACGCTCGCGGGCGGGACCCGGGCGATCGCCAACGGCCAGCTGCGCGTCGCCCTGTCGTGGCCCGATCCGCCGAGCATCGAGGGCTCGGCCGGAACGCTGATCAACGACCTCGACCTCGAGGTCGAATCGCCGGGCGCGGACAACAACATCGCGACAACGGCCGACAACGTCGTCTACGACGGCAACGTCTACATCGCCGGCCAGCCGCTGCCGGTCGGGCAGTGGAGCCAGGGGCGCCCGTCCGCGGGCTCGCCGGTGCACGACCTGCGCAACAACATCGAGGCGGTGCACCTGACCAGCCTCACGGCCCCGACCGGCGGCTCGAACCAGCTCCCGATCGGGACCTGGAAGGTGCGCGTCAAGCGCGGCGCCGGCGGCGCGACCGCCGGACAGATCACGGTCCTGAACGGCGCCAACGAGGACACCAACGGCAACGGCCGCTTCGACGCGGGTGAGCCGGACACCGACGGCGATGGCCTTCTCGACGCGGGCGGGCAGCCGTTCGCGCTGGTCATCTCGGGTCCGGTCTACGGCGTCGGCTCGCAGACCTGGGCCGGGCAGCCGCACTCCCTGCCGGCCGCCGAGGTGCGCTTCGACAAGTACCAGTACTCCTGCTCCGACGATGTCGTCGCGGTCGTCCGCGACCCGGTCGGCACCGCCGGCGGGGTCACGGCCGGCACGATCTTCCAGGTCGTGAACGCGGCCGGCGTCGTGCAGGACGAGGAGCGCGGCTGGGCGTTCTCCGAGAACCCCGCCGGAAGCCACGTCTTCCGCTCGATCAGCCTCCCGGCCCGGCTCGCCAGCCCCGGGATCAAGAACAACGGCGTGCTCGAGGGCGACAACGGCATGACCCTCGTGGTGACCTACCCGGCCGCGCCGCGCGACGCCGAGGCGCGCGCCCGGTTCCAGTGCACTCCGAACGTCATCACCTCGGGGATCTCGCTCATCGGGCGCACCGACAAGGCCGCGGTGGTCTCGGGCGGCTGCGACGACGACGACTATCTCGACTCGAACGAGCGCCTGCTCTACTCGATCGCCATCCGGAACTTCGAGAAGAACGACGACCTGACCGACGTCGAGGCGACGCTGTCCGCGACCGGCACCGGCGCGGCCGCGATCCGCGTGCTCGACTCGCCCAAGAACATCGGCCGGGTCCCCGGTGGCCAGGCGACCGGGGTGACCTTCAGCCTGCTGATCGACCCGACCGCGTCGGCTTCGATGATCGCGACGCCGGTCAACCTGGTCCTGACCCTCGACGGCAAGGCGCGCGGCGTGCGGCTATCGCGCACGACCTACACCTTCCCCCAGGTGATCAACGCCGACAAGGAGGCGTTGCACTACTCCACCGACTTCCCGAACGGCGGCCGCGAGGTGCGCGACTTCAACCGCAACCTCCAGATCGACAAGTCCGACATCCTCGATCCGTTCAAGGGGGTCTTCTGGCCCGACGAGGACGTCACCTTCTCGACGATGTACGTCGCCAACAGCACGAACAGCTTCATCAGCAACTTCCTGGGTGAAGATCTCAACAACGACGGCGACAACACCGACCCGGGTGAAGGCGACATCATCCCGAACGGCTCGCTCGACCGCGGCATCCTGCTGACCACCAACCCGGCCGACGTGCAGCGCGTGCCGTGGAACTTCGATCGCAACAACGGCGGGTGGCTCGGACTCCGGCATCCCGACAGCAAGCCCGGCATCGGCTTCAGCGGCGCCAACATCTGGGAGTACAAGACCTCCGGCGCCTGCGGGTTCCAGACGGCGATCCCGGACAGCAACCCCGCCGGTCTCTTCCAGAACAACGGCGCGGGCATCTGGCACACCGGCGACACCAACCCGGCGACGCCCAGCGGGCAGGTCTGCGACTCGTACCCGTACCCGAACGACCCGTCCACGCCGGTCTTCGAGGAGATGGTGTTCGACATCCTGGTCTCGCCGATCATCGCCAAGGTGAACCAGAAGCCCGACGCGCGCGGCTACCCCTACACGGTCGAGTTCCAGCGCCTCGGCGCCAACATGAACATCCAGACCGGGGCGTACGCGGGCGGCGACATCGACTTCGATTCGGACATCGATCGCGACCAGGGGAACTGCCTGCTGTGCGAGTACTGGTACTACCGCTTCGGCGACATCAACACGGTCGCGGCGTTCAATGCCTACAACTACGGCATCGACCCGCAGAGCAACACGCCGC
>DATKFL010000398.1:0-22028 GCA_035511355.1 Dongiaceae bacterium | reverse complement strand
CGTGAACCGGAGGGCGTCCGCGCCGTACCGGTCGACGAGGTCGAGCGGGTCGACCACGTTGCCGCGCGTCTTCGACATCTTCTGTCCCTCGGCGTCGCGCACCAGGCCGGTGATGTACACCGAGCGGAACGGCGCCTCGCCGCGGAACTTGAGACCCATCATGATCATCCGGGCAATCCAGAAAAAGAGGATGTCGAATCCGGAGACCAGGGTCGTGGTCGGGTAGTAGGTCCTGAGATCGACCGTGTCGTCCGGCCAGCCCATCGTCGAGAAGGGCCAGAGCGCCGACGAGAACCAGGTGTCCAGGACGTCCGGGTCGGGTGAGAGCGCCGTCTTGCCGCAGGCGTCGCAGCGCTCCGGCGTCGCGCGCGCCACCATCAGGCGTCCGCAGGCGCCGCAGTGCCAGGCCGGGATCGGGTGCCCCCACCAGAGCTGGCGGCTGATGCACCAGTCGTGGATCTTTCCCATCCACTCGTTGTAGGAGTTCACCCAGTGCGCCGGGGTGAAGACGACCCGGCCGTCGGCGACCGCGCGGACCGCGTCTTCGGCGAGCGGTGCGATGCGCAGGAACCACTGCATCGACAGGTACGGCTCGACGATGGTGCCGCAGCGCTGGCAATGCCCCACCTGGTGCGGGTGATCCTTGACCTCGATCAGGACCCCGGCGGCCCGCAGATCCTCGATCACCCGGGCGCGCGCCTCGAAGCGATCGAGGCCGCGGTACGGCGCCGGCACGTTGTCGTTCATCCGGCCGCCCTCGTCCATCACCAGGAGCGCCGGGAGCCCGGTGCGTGCCGCGGCGGCGAAGTCGTTGGCGTCGTGCGCCGGAGTGATCTTGACCGCGCCGGTCCCGAAGGCGCGGTCGACGAACGGGTCGGCGACCACCGGGACGAGGCGGTCGGTCAGCGGCAGGCGGACCTTCCGCCCGATGAACGCCGCGTAGCGCTCGTCCTCCGGGTGCACCGCCACGCCGGTGTCGCCCAGCATGGTCTCGGGTCGGGTGGTGGCGACGTCGATGAACCCCTCCCCTTCGGCGAACGGGTAGCGCAGGGTGTAGAGCCGGCCGGCGATCGGCTGCGGCACCACCTCGAGGTCGGAGATCGCGGTGCGGCAGCGCGGGCACCAGTTGACGATGAATCGATCGCGGTAGATGAGGCCGTCTTCCCAGAGGCGGACGAAAGCCTCGCGCACCGCGCGCGACAGCGCCGGCTCGAGCGTGAAGCGGGTGCGGGTCCAGTCGCAGGAGCATCCGAGCGCCTTCAACTGGCCGAGGATCGCGCCGCCGTACTCCTCCTTCCAGCGCCAGACGCGCTCGACGAACGCCTCGCGACCCAGCGCCTCGCGCGAGCTCCCTTCCTTCTGGAGCTCGCGGTCGACCACCATCTGGGTGGCGATGCCGGCGTGATCGGTGCCGGGGAGCCAGAGCACGTCGTCGCCGCGCATGCGCCGCCAGCGCGCCAGGATGTCCTGGAGCGTGTTGTTCAGCGCGTGCCCCATGTGCAGCCGCCCGGTGACGTTGGGCGGCGGGATCACCATGACGTAGCGCGGGCGGTCGCTGGCCGGATCGGCGGTGAACACGCCGAGGCTCTCCCAGTGCTCGTACCAGCGGCGTTCGAAGCGGCGCGGGTCGTAGACCTTTTCGATGGCGGTCACGCGGGTCTCCTGCCGGGCGGCCGGGCCGGCGGAACGGCTCGGGGACGGGACGGCGGCTACCGGCCGGCGTCCTCGAGGGCGCGGATGCGCTCCCGGACCACCGCTTCCGCGACCTCGGGAAGGACGTCCCAGGCGATCTCGCGCACCACCCGGTCCGACATGCGCCGCACGATCAGATCGGCGAGGCGATCGAGGGTCTCGTCGGAGAGGGAGGAGGCGAGCGCCGCCGGGGAAGGATCGGCGGCGGGCCCGGGCGCCGGTGCGGCGGAGCGCATCGGCTCCGGCTCGGCGGCGCGGATCGGCGCGACCGGCAGGGGCGCCGGCGCCGGTTTCGGCATCTCGGCCATCTCGTATCCCGGCATGAATCCCTCGATGCCGCTGTCGCTCCCGGACAACTCCGCGGGAGCGGGCGCGACCGGGATCGGCGGGCGTTCGAGGCGCATCGTCGCGCCTCCGCCGACCGAGTCGAAGCGGTCCGGCACCGTCTCCTCGTCGTTCCCCACCGCGAGATCGGCGAATCCCATGTACGACCCGCCGCTCGAGGCGTCGGGCGCGGTGAACGCCGGGTGCGGGATCTCCGCGGCCGGCTCGGGGGCGGCCGGTGGCGGCATCGGCGCGAACGAGCGCGCCGGTCCCGGCATCGACTCCTGCACGGTGGCAACCGGCGCCGCGAAGGCGGGCGCCGGCGCCGCCACTTCGGCGGCAACCGGCGCGGGCGCGTGCGCGGGAAGGCTTCCCGACCGGCGGGCGGCGATCAGCTCTTCGACGCGCGCCACCAGCGTGTGCGACTCGAACGGCTTGGTGAGGTGTCCGTCCGCGCCGGCGGCATCGGCGCGGGCGCGATCGAACGGCTCGAAGGTTCCGGTCAGGAGGAGCACCGGGATGCCGGTGGTGGCGGGATTGGAGCGCATCGCCTCGCACACCTCGTAGCCGTTCTTCTCGGGCATGATCACGTCGAGCAGGACGATGTCGGGGCGCGATTCGGCGATCTTCCGGAGCGCCTGGGCGCCGTTGCCGACGCAGAGGACCCGGTACTCGCCGTCCGAGAACGTCAGTTCGACCACCTTCTGGATGGTGATGCTGTCGTCGGCCAGCAGGATCGTCTTCACGTCACGTCTTCCCCGCGCTCTGGTCGCGCCCGAAGGCGCGAGTTGGTCATCCGTTCACGGCCGCCGCGTTAGCGGCGGCGCGGCACCACATGCTGGCGGACCCACTCGATCACGTCCCCGGTCGGCGTCCCGGGCGTGAAGATGGCGCGCACTCCGGCATCGCGGAGCGTCTGGCCGTCCTCGTCCGGGATGATCCCGCCGCCGAACACCACGATGTCGTCGCTGCGCTTCTCCTTGAGGAGGCCGAGGATCTTCGGGAACAGGGTCAGGTGCGCCCCCGACAGGATCGAGAGCCCGATGCCGTCCACATCTTCCTGGAGCGCGGTCGCGACCACCATCTCGGGGGTCTGGTGCAGGCCGGTGTAGATCACCTCGAACCCGGCGTCCCGCAGGGCCCGCGCGATGATCTTGGCGCCGCGGTCGTGCCCGTCGAGACCGACCTTGCCGACCAAAAGACGCACCTTGCGGGCCGTGCTCACAGCGGCACCGTCCCCTCGGTATAGGTGCCGAACACCCGCTTCAGGGTGTCGCAGATCTCCTGCACCGAGGCGTAGGCGCGCACCGCCTCGAGGACCGGGGGCATCAGGTTGTCGGCGCCCCGGGCGCTGCGTTCGAGACCGGCGAGCGCCTGGCGGTGGCGGGCGGCGTCGCGTGACGCGCGCCGGCGCAGGAGGCGATCCTTCTGGCCCGCCTCGACCTCCGCGCCGATGCGCAGAAGCGCCGGCGGCGGCCCGTTCCCTTCGGTGTACCGGTTCACCCCGACCAGCGTCTTCTCCCCGGAATCGAGCTGGCGCTGGTAGCGGTAGGAGGCCTCGGCGATCTCGCGCTGCGGGAAGCCCTGCTCGATCGCCGGCACCATGCCGCCCATCGCGTCGATGCGCCGGATGTACTCGGTCGCGTCGCGCTCCATCCGGTCGGTGAGCGCCTCGACGAAATACGAGCCGCCCAGGGGGTCGACGGTGTTCACCACGCCGCTCTCCTCGGCGATGATCTGCTGGGTCCGCAGGGCGATGCGCACCGACTCCTCGCTCGGGAGCGCCAGCGTCTCGTCGAGCGAGTTGGTGTGCAGCGACTGGGTCCCGCCGAGCGCCGCCGCCAGCGCCTGGATGGTGACCCGCGCGACGTTGTTGACCGGCTGCTGCGCGGTCAGCGAGCAGCCGGCGGTCTGCACGTGCGTCCGGAGCATCCAGGAGCGCGGGTTCTTCGCGCCGAAGCGCTCCTGCATGAACCGGCACCACATCCGGCGCGCCGCCCGCAGCTTCGCGATCTCCTCGAAGAAATCGATGTGCGCGTTGAAGAAGAACGACAGGCGCGGCGCGAAGTCATCGACCGCGAGACCGCGCTTCCGTCCCGCCTCGACGTACGCCAGGCCGTCCGCCAGGGTGAAGGCCAGCTCCTGCACCGCCGTCGAGCCCGCCTCGCGGATGTGATAGCCGCTGATCGAGATGGTGTTCCACTTCGGCACCTGCCCGGCGCAGAAGGCGATCATGTCGGTGATGATCCGCATCGACGGGACCGGCGGGTAGATCCACTCCTTCTGCGCGATGTATTCCTTGAGGATGTCGTTCTGGATCGTCCCCTCGAGGCGATCGAACGGCACCCCCTGCTTCTCGGCGACCGCCAGGTACATCGCCAGGAGGACGATCGCCGGCGCGTTGATGGTCATCGAGGTCGAGACCTCGCCGAGCGGGATCCCCGCGAACAGGGTCTCCATGTCCTCGAGGGTGTCGATCGCCACTCCCTCGCGCCCGACCTCGCCGTCGGCAAGCGCGTCGTCGGAGTCGCGCCCCATGAGCGTCGGCAGGTCGAAGGCGGTCGAAAGGCCGGTCTGTCCGTGCTCGAGGAGGTAGCGGAACCGCTGGTTGGTGTCGGCGGCGCTCCCGAACCCGGCGAACTGGCGCATCGTCCAGAGCCGGCCACGGTACATCGTCGGGTGGATGCCGCGGGTGTAGGGCGGCTCGCCCGGGAATCCGAGCTTCCCGGCCGGGTCCCAGCCTTCGAGATCCTCGACGGTGTACAGACGCTCGAACGGCAGGTCGGAGACGGTGGTGAAGGGGCCCTGGCGCTCACCCTTCTTCTTGAGGGCCGGTTCGAGGACGCTCTCCTCCCACTCCCGGCGGCCGCGCACCGGCGTGCGGGTGCCCCGCTCGCGGCTCATGCGGCCTGCCCCTTCAGGATCTCCTTGGCGATCACCAGCCGCTGGATCTCGGAGGTCCCCTCGTAGATCGCCGTGATCCGGGCGTCGCGGTACAGGCGCTCGACCGGATAGTCGTTCACGTAGCCGTAGCCGCCGTGGATCTGGAGCGCCCGGTCGGCGGCGCGCATGCAGGCCTCGGAGGCGAACAGCTTCGCCATCGACGCCTCGATCGAGAAGCGCGGCTTGTGATCGCGCGCCCAGCCGGCGCGATAGGCCAGCAGGCGCGCCGCCTCGATCTCGGTCGCGGTGTCGGCCAGTTTCCACTGGATCGCCTGCAGGTCGGCGATCGGCCGGCCGAACGCCTCGCGACTCCGGCTGTAGGCGAGCCCCTCGTCGAGCGCCGCCTGGCCGATCCCGAGGGCCTGCGCGGCGATGCCGATCCGGCCGCCGTCGAGGGTCGACATCGCGATCTTGAACCCCTCCCCCTCGGCACCCAGCCGGTTCGCCACCGGCACCTCGACGTCCTCGAAGACGATCTCGGTCGAGCCGGAGCAGGTGATCCCGAGCTTCCGTTCCGGTTTCCCCATCCGGACGCCGGGGTAGGCACGCTCGACGAGAAACGCGGTGATCCCCTTGTGCTTGAGCGCCGGGTCGATGGTGGCGTAGACCAGGAAGGTGTCGGCCGCCTCGCCGTTGGTCACGAAGACCTTCGCGCCGTTGAGGAGGTAGACGTCGCCCTTCTTCTTCGCCGTGGTCCGGAGCGCCGCCGAATCGGACCCCGACGACGCCTCGGTCAGGCAGTAGGCGCCGAGCCGCTCGCCGCGCGCGTGCGGCCCGAGGTAGCGCTGCTTCTGGTCGTCGGTGCCGAGCCGCTCGACCGGCCCGCAGAACAGCGAGTTGTTCACCGACAGGATGACGCCGGTCGAGGCGCAGGCGCGGGACACCTCTTCGATCGCGATGACGTACGAGACGCTGTCGAAGCCGGCGCCCCCCCACTCCTCCTTCACCATCATGCCGGTCAGGTTCATCCCGGCGCAGCGCTTCCAGTTGTCATGCGGGAAGGCGCGGGTGCGGTCGAGGTCGGCGGCACGCGGCTTGAGGACCGACTGCGCGAACTCGCGCACCGACTCGCGGATCATCTCCTGATCGCGGCTGAGGCTGAAATCGAAGGGCACGCTCAGGTCTCCGTTTCGACCAGACCGTACTGTCCGTCCGGCCGCCTGTACAGGAACGCCACCTGCGAGGAGGCCAGGTCCCTGAAGACCAGCACCTCCGGCTCCTCGTCGCGGGCCCGGAGGAGCGCTTCCTTCACCGACATCGCCCGCACCCGGAACGACCCGAGCCGGACCACCTCGGGCGGCGCCGCCACCTCTTCGACCACCGCCGCGCCCGGCGTCCGGCGCGGGGCCTTCCAGGGGCCCCGGCCGCGCCTCCGGTCGGTGCGCCGATCGGAGTGCCGGCGTGCCTGCGCCAGAAGACGGTCGCCGGCGACCCCGATCGCCTCGATGAACTCCGGCGCCTCCGCCTTCGCGGTGAGGGTGCGGTTCTTCGCCTTGACGATGATCTCGGCCACCTGACGGCGCTTCTCCCGCGTCAGAATCACGCGGGCGTCAAGGATATCACCGAGGACCTTTTCCAGTTTCTCCAGCTTGGCCTCCGCCGCGCTCTTCAGGGCGGCGGTCAGGCCCGCTTTGCGGCCGGTATAGACGATGGTCATGGGGAATCCGAAGCCTCCGCGCCGCCCGGCCCGCGTCTCAGCGGAAGCCCTGGCGCCGCTCGTTGGATGAAGGGATGCGGAGCTCTTCCCGATACTTGGCGACCGTTCGCCGGGCGATCCGCAGCCCCTCCCGGCTCAGGATCCGGACGATGGCGGCGTCCGAGAGCGGGTGGCCCTGCTCCTCCTCGGCGACCGCCTTCTTGATCCGTTCCTTCACGGTGAGCGACGAGACGTCCTCGCCATGCTCGCTCGAGAGCCCGGAGTGGAAGAAGAACCGCATCTCGAAGAGCCCGCGGGGGGTGTGCATGTACTTGTGATTCACCACCCGGCTGACGGTCGACTCGTGCATCCCGATGTCGTCGGCCACGTCCCGCAGGATGAGCGGTCGCATGTGCTCGTAGCCGTAGTCGAGGAACCCCTGCTGGTGCTTGACGATGCTCTTGGCTACCTTGTAGATGGTGCGCTGGCGCTCTTCGAGGCTCTTGATCAGCCGGAAGGCGGATCGGAATTTCTCGCGGGCGTACTCGCGCGTCTCGCGGGTCGCCTCCGGGTTGTTCCGGTCGATGAGACGCCGGTAGAAGGGGCTGATCCGCAGGCGCGGCATCCCCTCCTCGTTGAGGACGATGGTGTACCCCTTGTCGATCTTGAGCACGTAGACGTCCGGCACGACGTAGTTGCTGCTCCCGACGTTGTATTTCTTGCCGGGTTTCGGGTCGAGGTGCCGGACGCTTTCGACCGCCTCCATGGTCTCCTCGAGGGTCGACCCGAGGGCCTGCGCCAGCTCGCGGAACTTGCGCCCCTGAAGGAGGTCGAAGCGCTCCCGGATGATGGTCTCGACCGGCGTCCCTTCGAGATCGTTGTAGGCGATCTGGAGCAGGAGGCACTCGCGCAGGTCGCGCGCGGCGACGCCCGGCGGGTCGAAGTCCTGCACCAGGTGCAGGACCGTCTCCACCTCCTCGATCGTGTACGGCCCCATCGCCGCCAGCTCCTCGAACGACGCCTGCAGGTATCCGGCGTCGTCGAGATTCCCGACGATCGCCTGGGCGATCTCCTTCTGGCGCGCCGGAAGCGCCGCCATGTCGAGCTGCCAGAGCAGGTGGTCGGTGAGGCTCTGCGGCCGGCTGAGGACGGCGTCGAGCGGCCGGGTCTCGATCTCCTCGCGCGGGGCCTGCGGCGAGTAGGAGAGGTCCATGTAGTCCTGGAAGTAGGCCTCGTAGTCGATCTCGTCGAACGAGTCCGAGTCCTTGTCCGGCTCGGCCGGGGTCTCGGGCGGCGCCTCGAGCACCGGGGCCGGCCCCTCCGAGGCGGTCGGGACCGCGGCGGCATCGATCTCGGGGGCCTCGCCGGTCGCATCGTCCGCTTCCGGGCGCTCCCCCTCGGGCGCGGGGTCCTGAACCTCCTCGAGCATCGGGTTCTCGGTCAGCTCCTGGGTGACCTCCTCCTGGAGCTCGAGCTTGGTCATCTGCAGGAGCTTGATCGCCTGCTGCAGGGCAGGCGTCATGATCAGCTTCTGCGACAGCCTCAGGTGAAGTTTCTGCTCGAGCGCCATCACTCCGTCCCGATGTTCGCCTGCGGCACCGCCGGCGGTCCGGCGAGCCGGAAATTCTCACCCAGGTAGACCTCGCGGACTTCCGGATCCCCGGCCAGTTGATCGGGGGTCCCCTTCCGGAAGATGCGCCCCTCCGCGATGATGCAGGCGCGATCGGTGATCCGGAGGGTCTCCTGGACGTTGTGGTCGGTCATCAGGAGTCCGATTCCCTTGGCTTTCAATTGATAGATGATTTTCTGGATATCCGCAACCGCAATCGGATCGATTCCCGAAAAGGGCTCGTCGAGGAGGATGAACGACGGCGAGATCGCCAGCGCCCGGGCGATCTCGACGCGCCGGCGCTCCCCCCCGGACAGGGTATAGGCGCGGCTCCGGGCGAGATGCGCGATCCGCAGTTCCTCGAGGACCTCGGCGGTGCGCTGGCGGATCCGGTCGCGTGGCATGTCGAGGGTCTCGAGGATGGCGACGATGTTCTCCTCCACCGTCATCTTCCGGAAGATCGAGGGCTCCTGCGGCAGGTAGCTGATGCCGCTCCGGGCACGGAGGTACATCGGCAGGCGGGTGACGTCGTGGTCGCCGAGGATCACCCGGCCGCTGTCGGGGCGGACGAGGCCGACCACGCAGTAGAAGGTGGTCGTCTTGCCGGCACCGTTCGGTCCGAGGAGACCGACCACCTCGCCGCCGTTGACCTCGAGCGAGATGTCCCGGATGACCCGGCGACCCCGATAGCTCTTCGAGAGCCCTTCAATAACGAGACGGTGGCTCAACGCGGGCCGGTCCCTTCGCGTCGGGGGTGACGGTGATCCAGGTGCGGCCCCCGGGGCCGGACTCGGTCGACACGCGATTCCCCGCCAGGTCGTAGGTCAGTTCGCGGCCGCGCATGGCGCGCCCGGTGGCGCCGTCGACGACCTCGGCCAGCCCCTGCGCATCGCGCAGCACGAGGAGCTGCTGCGCCGCGAGGTACTCGGCCTCGGTGGCGGTGGCGTAGGAGCCTTCGTGGCGCGCCGAGACGGAGCCCTTCGCGACGATGCGATCGATGTCGCGCCGCTTGGCGGCCTCCTTCAGGGTCACGTCCATGGTGTCGGCGGTGAGACTGGCGTCGGGGCGCGCCAGCCGGGTGTCTCCCTCGTAGTGCGCCACCCCGGTGGCATCGTCGACCACCAGGCGGCGCGCCGCGATGCTGGTGGTCGCCGGACGGGGCGTCTTCGGCGTCGGCTTGGGGGTGAAGCGCGACACCACGGCGCCGTTGCCGCGGATCTGCTTCGCGGCCTGGTCGATCTGGATCTCGTCGGCCTGCAGGCTGACGCCCTCCTGCCAGGCGCGCGCGCCGCCGCTGTAGGTGGCGCGCCCGCCGTCCTGCTCGACGCGGAGCTTCGCCGCCTGGAACGAGACCGCCTCCCCCGATCCGAACCCGGGCGTGTCGCCGCCGGCCGGGCCGAGCGAGGTGGTGCGCACCTCGCCGCGCGCCTCCAGCGCCTGATGCGACGGGAAGAGGTCGATCTCCTGTGCCGCGATCCGATCGCGATCGGTCACGACCGAAGGGTCGCCGCGCAACTCGAGGCGATCGTCGGCCTTGCGGTACAGCGCGTTGCGGCTGGTCGAGGTGTACGGGCCGGAGGTGAACCGGCAGCCGCCCGAGGCCTCCGCCTGCTCGAGGGCGTTGGCCGGCCCGAGCGAGAGGACGAGACTGTCGGCCTCCAGGGACCCGGGACGACCGGCGGCGTCGGGCGCCATCGCCACCTTGACGTCGCCGAAGGCGCGCATCGCCGAGACCTGCTCGCGCGCCTCGTCGAGATCGATGCGCAGGTAGTTGCCGGTCAGCAGGTCGGCGCCGCGCTCCAGGCGCACCTGCTCGGTGAACACCGCGCTGTTCTCGGCGAGCGAGGCGACCAGCGAACCGGAGGTGATCAGGACCGGTGGCCCGCCGTCCGGCGCCTGGATCTGCAGCCGCACCTTGGCGGGGATCTTGAGCCGGCGCTCGCCGACGAGGTAGTTGAGCCCCTCGCCGGTTCCCTCGACGCTCCCGAGCTTGAACTTGATCGGGTCGCTCGTGTGGATCATGTCGCGGGCGGAGTCATAGGCGAGGTTCGGCGTTTCGAGCGACAGGCCGTCGGGGGTGCGGATGCCGACGTCTCCGTGCAGGAGGGCGCGCTTCTCTCCGGGGTCGAATTCCCCTTCGTGACCGAGGACGTTGACGATCCGGCCGGTCGCCTCGTGCACCTCGAGCTGCACCGAGGAGAGGAGCTTCTTGTCGCCCTGGAGGCCGGTCACGGTCGCCGCCGCCAGGTCGAAGGCCGGCTTCCCCTCGCGCGTGCCGCTGGCGCTGAACCGTTCCGACTGCTCGGTCACGTTGGCGAGCCCGGCTCCCGGCTCGTTCATGGTGATGGCCGCCTGTCGCGGCCCGCGTCGCCCCCAGGTGATCGCCGTGCCGACGACCACCCCGGCGACCGCGAGGAGGATCAGCAGGCGCAGCGCCCGCACGAGGCGGGACGGCCCGCGCGCGATCCGGACGGTCGGTCGATCGGCCACGACGCTCCTAGCGACCCTTCCAGGCCGGCTTGCGCTTCTCGAGGAAGGCGCGGGTCCCCTCGCGCATGTCCTCCGTGGCGCAGGAGAGACCGAACAGCGCCGCCTCGACGGCGAGCCCCTCGGCCTGGGTCATCTGCAGTCCCTGGTGGATCGCCTGCATCGACAGGCGGAGCGCCAGCGGCCCCCGCGACAGGAGCGTGCGCGCCAGCGTCTGGACGGTCGCTTCGATCTCGGCGAGCGGGGCAACCCGGTTCACCAGGCCGATCCGATGCGCCTCGCGGCCGTCGATCGGCTCGCCGGTGAGCACCATCTCCATCGCCTTGCCGCGCCCCACGAGTCGCGACAGGCGCTGCGTGCCGCCGTATCCCGGGATGATGGCGAGCGACACCTCGGGCTGCCCCACCTTGGCGGTCTCCGCCGCGACCCGGAGCGTGCAGGCCATCGCCAGCTCGAGCCCGCCGCCCAGCGCGTACCCCTTGATCATCGCGATGCTCGGCTTGCCCATCGTCTCGAGGCGGTCGAGAACCGCCTGGCCGACGCGGGCATAGGCGGCCCCTTCGATCGGGGTCTGCTTCGCCAGCTCGTTGATGTCGGCGCCCGCCACGAATGCCTTCTCGCCGGCCCCGGTCACCACGAGCACGCCGACCGCGGCGTCGTCCCGCGCCTCCGCGACCGCCCGATCGATGTCGAGGATCGTCTGGCGGTCGAGGGCGTTCATCTTGTCGGGGCGATTGATGGTGAGGCGCGCGATCCCGTCCCTGGCCTCGTAAAGGATGCGGTCGGAGGTGATCATCGGCCTCTCTCCACGGCGCCCCCGGTCAGGAAGTCGTTCGGCCGGGGCGGCTCGACGCTGTAATCGTAGAACCCCCGACCGCTCTTCCGGCCGAGCATGCCGGCCATCACCATCCGCTTCATGAGCGGTGGCGCGGCGAAGCGCTTCTCCTTGAACTCGTCGAACATGATCTGCGAAATGAAGTAGGTGGTGTCGATGCCGACGAGGTCGTTGAGGGTCAACGGGCCCATCGGGTGGCCGCAGCCCAGCTTCATGCCGGCGTCGATGTCGGCGATCGAGCCGACCCCCTCCTCGACCGCGCGGATGGCGTCGAGCAGGTACGGCACCAGGAGGCGGTTCACGATGAAGCCGGTGCGATCGGTGGTGCGGATCGGGGTCTTGCCGATGGCGCGTGCGAACTCGGCGACCGTCTCCTCGACCCCCGCCGCGGTCTCGACGGTGCGCACCACCTCCACCAGCTTCATGAGCGGCACCGGGTTGAAGAAGTGCAGCCCGACGAAGCGGGTGGGGCGCGCGGTGGCCGCCGCCATTTCGGTGATCGACAGCGACGAGGTGTTGCTCGCCAGGATGGCGTCGGGCTTCAAGTGCGCCTCGAGCGCCGCGAAGATCGTCCGCTTGGCGCCGAGGTTCTCGGTGATCGCCTCGACCACGAGGTCGCAGTCGGCGAGGGCCGCCGGGTCGGTCCCGGCCCTGAGCCGGCCGAGCGTCGCGTCCCGATCGGCCGGGGCGACCTTTCCCTTGGCGACGCCGCCGTCGAGGAACTTGGTGATCCGCTTCATGCCGGCGTCGACGAGGGCCGGCGTCGCTTCGAGGATGGCGGTCGGAAAGCCGGACTGCGCCGCCACCTGGGCGATGCCGCTTCCCATCAGACCGCAACCGAGAACCCCTACCTTCTTGATGGGCATCCCTTCTCCTTCCGCGGGCGCGGCCGGCTTCAGGCGGCGCGACCGGAGATGGCCTCCACGACGAGAGCGATTCCCTGTCCGCCGCCGATGCAGGCGCTGGCGACGCCGTAGCGACCGCCCCGGCGGCCGAGCTCGAGCAGGAGCGTCAGGACCAGGCGCGTGCCGGTGGCGGCGAGCGGGTGCCCGAGGGCGATCGCGCCCCCGTTGACGTTCACCCGCTCGCGGTCGAGCTTCAGTTCCTTCTCGCAGGCCAGGTACTGCGCCGCGAAGGCTTCGTTGATCTCGAACAGGTCGATTTCGTCCAGGCGGAGGCCAGCCCGTTCGAGCGCCTTCCGGATGCTCGGCACCGGGCCGATTCCCATGATGCGCGGCGGGACGCCGGCGACCGCCGCGCTCACCAGGCGACCGAGCGGGCGCGCCTTGAGATCGGCCGCGGCGCGCTCGGATGCCACCACCACCGCGGCGGCTCCGTCGACGATGCCGGAGGCGTTGCCGGCGGTGACGAACCCCTTGCCGCCGAACGCCGGCGGCAGCTTCGCCAGCCCCTCGAGGGTGGTGTCGGGGCGCGGATGGTTGTCTTCGCTGACCACGATCTCCTTGCCGCGCTCCCGGACGGTCACGGGGACGATCTCGTCGCGGAACACTCCCGCCTGTGCGGCGCGCGCGGCGCGTTGCTGGCTCAGGAGGGCGAACCGATCGGCGTCGGCGCGGGTGATGCCGGTCTCCTCGGCGAGGTTCTCGGCCGTCTGGCTCATCGAGAAGCCGCAGTGCGTGTCCATGAGGCCGGCGACCAGCGCGTCCTCCAGTTTCGCGTCCCCCATCCGCAGGCCCGAACGCAGGCCGCGCAGGACGTGCGGCGCCTGGGTCATGTTCTCCATGCCGCCGGCCACGACGACCTCCGCCTCGTCGAGGGCGAGATAGCCGGCCGCGGTGGCGATCGCCTGCAGTCCCGAGCCGCACAGGCGGTTCACGGTCAGCGCCGGCACCGTCTCCGGCAGTCCCGCCTTCAGCCCGACGTGACGCGCGCCGTACAAGGCATTGGCGCTGGTCTGCATGGCGTTCCCGAAGACGACGTGGTCGACGCGCGCCGGCGCGACCCCGGCGCGCCGCACCGCCTCGCGCGCCGCGATCGCCCCGAGCTCGGTCTCGGCCAGGTCCTTGAAATGGGTGTTGTAGACCGTCATCGGAGTGCGCGCCCCGGCGACGATGATCGCGTTCTTCTTCATGCGGTCCCCCGCGGCCGATCGATCCGATCGGTGATCCGATGGTGATCGGCCCGCTTCACGCTGCTCCGGAAATCGGCCGCCTCGACCGGCACGAGGTAGCACATCTCGTGCAGGCGCGAACGGACGCGCAGGCCGATGCGGTCGGACAGCGTCGGCAGGCGCGCGTCGGGAGGCTGGTCGAGATAGTTGGTGGTCACGATGGTCGCCCGGCACTCGTTGTAGCGCGTCGTGACGATGTAGGCCAGGGTCTCCTCGACCCAGGGCGAGAACTGCCGGCTGCCGAGATCGTCCAGCACCACCAGCTCCGACGCGACGACCGGCTGCAGCAGCTCGAGCTGCGTCATCCCCGACTTCTGATCGAAGGTCGCCTGCAACTGGCGCAGCAGTTCCTGGACGTCGCAGAAGATTCCGCCGACGCCCTTCGCCTCGATGAGACGACGCAGGATGGCGACCGCCAGGTGCGTCTTGCCGACCCCGGGCGGACCCATCAGCATCAGGCCGCGATCGCTCAGCGGGTACTCCTCGGCGTAGCGTTCGGCGACGGTGCGCGCGTTGGCGAGCGACAGCGCGTGATCCCCCCAGGCGTGGAACGAGTCGAAGTCGCAGGCGGCGTGGCGCGCCGGGAGCCGGGCCGCCTGCAGGCGCCGAGCGCCGGCATCGTTTCCGGGGGCGCCACGGCGGCAGCCGCACAGCCGCGCGAGGCTGCCGCCGGCCGGGCCCGCCACGATGCGGAACCCGGTGCCTTCGCAATCGGGACAGGGGGCGATGCGGTCGGTCATCCTCGCGCTTCCCTTCCGAATCAGTTCAGGTAGCCCTGCAACTGCTGGCATTTCTGCGAGCGATGCAGCTTCTCGAGCGCCTGCGCCTCGATCTGCCGGATCCGCTCGCGCGACAACCCCATCATCTCGCCGATCTCCTTGAGCGTCTTCGGGTCGGCTTCGTCGAGCCCGAACCGCAGGCGCAGCACCTTCTGCTCCTTCGGGTCGAGATCGCCGAGGCAGGAGTAGAGGTGGTCCCTGAGCGAGGCGGCCATCAGCTGGGCGTCGGCCGAGGGGATCTGGTCGTCCTGCAGCTTGTCGACGACATGGAACTCGTGCTCCTCGTCGATCACCGTCGAGAGGGACACGTTCTCGTCCTGCACCTGCAGGAGGTTCAGGACCTCCTCGGTCGGCACTTCGAGCTTCTGGGCGATCTCCTCGGGCGTCGGATGCCGCTCGAGCTCCAGCTCGAGCGCCTGGCTGGTCTTGCCGATGCGGTACAGGAGATTCGCCTGCTTCTGCGGCAACCGGAAGGCGCCGCTGTGGTCGGACAGCGCATGGATGATCGCCTGGCGCACCCACCAGTCCGCGTAGGTGATGAACTTGACGTTCTTCTGGGGGTTGAAGCGCTTGGCCGCCTCGATCAGGCCGATGTTCCCCTCGTTGATGAGGTCGAGGAACGAAAGGCCGCAGTTGCGGTAACGCTTGGCGAACGAGACGACGAAGCGGAGGTTGGCCTCGACCAGCTTCTTGAGCGCCGCCTGATCGCCGCCCTGGATGCGCGCCCCGAGGATTTTCTCCTCCTCGGGCGTGATCCGCGGCAGCCGCGAGATCTCCTGGAGGTATTTCTTCAGCGTTTCCGACGAGGCCGGAGACCGCTTGACCGCCTTCTCCTCGTCCACGGCGCTCATCCGCGGCGTGCCTTGACGACGCGCCCGGCGAGGCCGACCCGGACCAGCGCCTGCGTGGAGGCGGGGCGGCCGCCCTGGTGCCGGGCGATCTCGTCGCGCATCAGGGACACGAAGCGTTCCATCTCCATCTGCATCGCCTCCATCTTGCGCCGCATATTGAGAATGATTTCGACGCCCGCGAGGTTGACCCCCAGGTCGCGCGTCAGACTCAGGATGAGCGACAGGGTTTCGAGGTCGCGCTCGGAATAGAGCCGGGTGTTGCCGTCGGTGCGCGAGGGCGAGAGCAGGCCTTCGCGCTCGTACAACCGCAGGGTCTGCGGGTGGACGCCGAACTGCCGGGCGACCACCGAAATCATGAAGAATGCCGAATCCTTGCGCCGGCGCATCGCTCCGCCCGCCTCAGCCCGCCAGGTTTCGCCGGAGATCCTCGCCGTTCTCCAGGCTGCCGAGCTCCTCGAGTAGACGCCGCTGCCGGTCGGTCGCCGGGTGCGGCGTCACGATCCGCGTTTCCACGTACTGGTCTCCGCGCGCCGTTCCCCGGAGGGACGGCGCCCCCTTGCCCCGGAGGCGGAATTTCTGGCCGGTCTCTGTGCCCGGGGGAATTCGGATCCGAGCCCTCCCGTCGATCGTCGGAACCTCGATGCGGGAACCCAACGCGGCCTCGGACACCGTGATCGGCACAGCGCAGTGGATATTATCACCAATCCGGCGGAAAAATGGGTGCGGTTCCACCTGCGTGATCAGGATCAAATCGCCCGAGGGGCCGCCGAGTCGTCCGGCGCGGCCGCGACCCGCGATCCGGACGCGCGAACCGTCGTCGACGCCGGCCGGAATGCGCACTTCGATCTCCTCGCGGCGGGTCAGGACCCCGGTTCCGGCGCAGGCGCCGCAGCCGTCCCACGACAGCATCCCCTCGCCTTCGCAGCGGCGGCAGACGCTGGTCAGCCGCAGCGGTCCCGGAAGGCGGTTGATCCGGCCGGTGCCGGCGCAGTCGGGGCAGGGACGGCGCTGCGCGGCGGGGACCCGACCCGAACCGGTGCAGCGCGCGCAGGGGGTCTCGGCGTCGATCGCGATCGTCGTGGTGATCCCGCGGATGGCGTCGAAAAAACCGAGGGTCAGGGTCCGGGTGACGTCGTCGCCGCGGCGCGGGGCGCGGGGCGCCTCGGGGGGGGCCGCCCCGCCGCCGAAGATCTCCGACACGAACGCCGAGAAGTCGCCGGCGTTCTCCGGGTCGAACGCCGATTCGAAGCGCCACCCGGAGGGTGAGCCCGCCGCCGGGCCGTATCCGGCGCCGCCGTACCCGGGGGCCGGGCCTCCGTCCAATTCGCGATCGTAGGCCTTCTTCTTCTGCGGATCGCCGAGGATGTCGTGCGCCGCGGCGATCGCCTTGAAGCGCTCCTCCGCCTTGCGATCGCCGGGATTCAGGTCGGGGTGATGCTGGCGCGCCAGCCGCTTGTAGGCGCGCTTGATCTCGGCGGCGCGCGCCTTGCGGTTGAGCCCGAGCACCTCATAGTGATTCATCCGGTCTCCCCCCCCTGCGGCGATCCGGGTCAGGCGACGCGCACCTTCACCGGCGCGCCCTTGGCCTTCGCCGCCTTCGGCAGACGCACCTCGAGCACTCCCTGCTTGAGCGTCGCCTTCGATTTCGCCGGGTCGACGCCGACCGGGAGCGTGAAGGTCCGGGTGAAGGTGCCGTAGGACCGCTCCACGCGCAGAAGCTCCGCGCCGCGGGCCGGGCCGCCGGTACGCCGCTCTCCCTCGACCGTCACCGTGCGCCCTTCGACGACGAGCGCCACATCCTGGCGCGAGACGCCGGGGATCTCGGCAGTGAGGACGAAGCCTTCCTCCTCCTCCCGCAGATCGATCGCCGGCGACCAGCCGGAGAGGTCACCCGAGCCGGGCGCCCCACCCCGCCGCATGGCGCTCTCGAACAGACGGTTGAGCCGATCCTTGAGCCCGGTCAACTCGCGGAGCGGATCCCACACGGTCGGTGCGACCTCCGCGCGCGGTCCTCGACCCGATCGGGCGCTCACCCTTTGGCCTCGTCGACGTCGACATACTCGGCGTCGATGACGTCGCCCTGGGCCGCCTTGCCGCCGGCCGGCTCGGCGTCCGGCGGCGGACCACCCGGCGCTCCGGTCCCCGGTGCGCCTCCCGGCCCGCCACCGCTCCGGTACAGGGTCTCGGCCAGCTTGTGGCTGGCGCGCTCGAGCTCCTTGAGGGAGGACACGATGCCCTCCTTGCCGCCGGCGGCGAGGGCCTTCTTCACCTCTTCGATCGCCGCGCGGATGGCGCGGTCGTCCTCGGCGGGAACCTTGTCCTTGTTCTCGTCGAGCAGCTTCTCGATCTGGTAGACGCGCGTGTCGGCGGTGTTCCGGATCTCGATCTCGCCGCGCCGCTCCTTGTCTTCGTCGGCGTGCTGCGACGCCTCCTTCACCATCCGGTCGATCTCCTCCTTGGCGAGGGTGCCGGTGCCGCTGATGGTGATGCGCTGCTCCTTTCCGGTGGCGAGATCCTTGGCCGAGACGTTCAGGATGCCGTTCGCGTCGATGTCGAACGCGACCTCGATCTGCGGCACGCCGCGCGGCGCCGGCGGGATGCCGACCAGGTGGAACTTCCCGAGGGTGCGCGCGTCCCGCGCCATGCCGCGCTCTCCCTGCAGCACGTGCACCTCGACGCTGGTCTGGCTGTCCGACGCGGTCGAGAAGATCTCGCTCTTGCGCGTCGGGATGGTGGTGTTGCGCTCGATGAGACGGGTCATCACGCCACCGAGCGTCTCGATGCCGAGCGACAGCGGCGTGACGTCGAGCAGGAGGAGATCCTTCACCTCGCCCGCCAGCACGCCGGCCTGCACCGCCGCGCCGATCGCCACGACCTCGTCGGGGTTGACCCCCTTGTGCGGCTCCTTGCCGAAGAACTGGCGCACGATCTCCTGGATCTTCGGGATGCGCGTGCTGCCGCCGACGAGGACCACCTCGTCGATGTCGGACGGCTTGAGCCCGGCGTCCTTGATCGCCTGTTCGAGCGGCGGCAGGGAGCGCTTGAAGAGGTCGTCCGCGAGCTGCTCGAACTTCGCCCGCGTCAGCTTGTAGTTCATGTGCCGGGGGCCGGTCGCGTCCGCGGTGATGAACGGCAGGTTGATCTCGGTCTCCGCGGTGGTCGACAACTCGCACTTGGCCTTCTCGGCGGCCTCCTTCAGCCGTTGCAGGGCCATGCGGTCCTTCGACAGGTCGATGCCGTTCTCCTTGCGGAACTCCTCGACGATCCACTCGATGATCCGCTGGTCGATGTTGTCGCCGCCGAGGTGGGTGTCGCCGTTGGTCGACTTCACCTCGACCACCCCCTCGCCCACCTCGAGGATCGAGATGTCGAAGGTGCCGCCGCCGAAGTCGTAGACCGCGATGGTCTCGTCCTTCTTCTTGTCGAGGCCGTAGGCCAGGGCCGCCGCGGTCGGCTCGTTGACGATGCGGTCGACCTCGAACCCGGCGATGCGGCCGGCGTCCTTGGTCGCCTGGCGCTGCGCATCGTTGAAGTAGGCCGGCACCGTGATGACCGCGCGCGTGACCTTTTCGCCGAGGTAATCCTCGGCCGACTGCTTCATCTTCTGCAGGATGGTGGCGGAGATCTGCTCCGGGCCGTACTCCTTGCCGCGCGAGCGGACCCGCACCGCATCCCCCGGACCGGCGACCACCCGGTACGGCACCATCTTCATCTCTTCGTTGACCTCCTCCATGCGGCGACCCATGAAGCGCTTGATGGAGAAGATGGTGTTCTCGGGGTTGGTGATCGCCTGGCGCTTGGCCACCTGCCCGACCAGCTGCTCCCCCTTGTCGCTGAAGGCCACGACCGACGGAGTGGTGCGCGACCCCTCCGCGTTGGGGATGACGACCGGCTTGCCCCCCTCCATCACCGCCACGACGGAGTTGGTGGTGCCGAGATCGATCCCGATGATCTTGCTCATCTTCTTCTTGCCTCCCGAATGCCCCGCCGATCCCGCCGGGGCTTATTTAGTATGCGGGCAGTATAGGGGTTGAGCGCTGTATTGTCAAGGTCAGGCTTGGCGCCTATTAAAGCATCTATTGCGAGTACTTTAGGTCTCAGTTCGACTCGTCGTCCCCAAGCCGATACTGCTGGTTGTTCGAGGTATACGGGATCGGCTGGCCGAACCGGGTCAGGATCGCCTCCGGCGGGAGAAGACCCTCGGTGACGAGGTCGCCGAGAGCCCTCGGATAGCCGCGATTGAGGAGGTAGTAGACCTCGATCGCAGCCTCCACCTTCTGGACGTTGTTCCGGGCGAGAGCGACGCTCACCTTCGCGGACTCGTCCCCCGACAGGAACGGGCCGAGCCAGGTGGCGATGTCCACCGCCTGGCTCGCCCTGCCGAGCCACGGGAGGACGCGCACCAGGATCCCGCCGCCGGCGATCAGCACCAGGGCGAGCAGGGCGACGCCAAGGAGGAGCGGCGATCCCCGGGCGGCGCGCCGCTTCGGCTTCACCGCTCCCTTGCGCGCCGGCGCTGCCGGCGTGACCGCGGCGCCGGTCGCCGCCGGCGCCTCCTCGATCAGTTGCCGGCCCGCGAGCTCGAAGAGCGTGCGGCAGGTTTCGAACTCCGACAGCGGCGATCGCTCGACGATCTCCTGCACCGTGCGCTTGCCGTCGACCAGGCCGTGCACCATGCGCTCGGTGTCGTTCAGGGTCACGGCGCCCGCCGCCTCGTCGCCGCGACCGGCACCCGCCGCCGACGCGGCTCGCGCGATCGCCACGTTGGCATGCCGGTAGACCGCCTGCATCGAGCGCAGCCCGCGCTCGATCATCGGCCACTCGTCGAGGATGCGCGCCCCCTCCATCAGCACGCTCTCGGCCGACATCGGCTGCATCAGGTCGCGCTCGTACTCGACCTTGGCGTCCTGGTTGAAGTCGTACTCCCCGCTCGTCCAGCGGAAGAGGCGATAGACCATCTGACCGATCTGGATCTGCAGCGCCTCGGAAAGATGCGTGGTGTCGAGGAATTTCCCCTCGACGAGGACGGTGCCGAGGCGCTTCAGGTTGCTGCGTTGCTGGCGAAGCGCCTCCTGGAGCTGCGCCTCGCTCAGGCGCCCCGACTTCACCAGGACCACCCCGAGGCGATCCTCGAGGCGCCGGAGCGTCGAGTCGGCCGCCACCACCTGCCCCTCGACGAACGAGACGGTGGCGGTCTCCTGGCCGCTCTTGAGCGTGAGGATGCCGCTCTTCTTCTGGATGCCGATCAACTGAAAGATGTCGGCGAGGCTGAAGTCCTTGAGCGTTCCCTTGAGCGCCATCGCTCAGACCTCGTCCTTCCGCTCCTGGCGGGTGAGGTTCGCCAGCAGCCACGCGGTGAGCGCGACCACCGCGAGCGCCACGAGCGCGGTGACCGTCGCCACGCCCGGGAGCGTGCCCGGCGGGACGAGAAGCCGCCGGCGCAGCACGAGCCCCGCCCACGCCGCAGCCCAGAACGACAGGAAGATTCCGCCGAGCAGCGGGCGGCCGCCGAGGACATGCCCGCTCCCGGGGAGAAAGAGGCTGAGCACGCGGGTGCGCAGGTACAGCCGCTTCCGGAAGCGCACCACTTCGTCCATCTTCGCTTCGCGCACCGAGGGGGCCAGACCGTCGCGCAGAAGGAACAGATGCACGCACGGCGAGCAGTAGCCGGGGAATTTCGTCGCCACCTGGCACTTGCGGCAGTAAGCGCCGCCGCACCGGCCGCACTGTCCCGCCGGGTGATGCCGCGGGGCGAGCAGGAGCCCCGGAAGGACGAGAAGCGCCACGATCCCCGCGAGCCCGCCGAGCGCCGCCGGGTTGGCGGCCGCGGCGCGCGCGGTCACCGCGGTCGGCTGCCGCCGCAGGCGGAGCGCCCTCCCCCACAACTCCGCCGCCGGGTAGCGCGCATCGAGCGGCGCGCGCCGGGCCGCCCCCTCGTTGGTCCCCTGCAGCAGGCTGTCGATGAGCGCGGGGTCGATGCGCCGCGCTTCCTTCAGCTCGGCATCGGCCGATTCCATCTCGAAGCGCTCGAGGTAGGCGAGGTGGCTGTCGAAGCGCGCCAGCGCCATGCGCGGGTCGGTCTCTCCCGCCTTCTTGTAGAGGGCGTGCGCCTGGGCGAACTCCTGGCGGAGGGCGAACAGGTTGCCGAGGTTCACCATCGCGCGGGCGTTCGACGGGTCGATGGTCAGGACCCGCCGGTACATCGCCATCGCCTCCTCCGGGCGGCCGCCGAGGCGGTAGGCGGAACCCAGGAGGAAGGGATAGAGCGGATCGTCCGGGTGCTCGCGGAGCGCGCGCTTCAGCGCCACCTCGTGCCGGAGGTCGGCGCCGGTCGAGGCGGCCTGCAGGAGGGCGCGCGCCGTCGGATCGGTGGCGGTATCGAGGTGCCACGCCACCGCCGCGCCGAACAGGCCCGCGCCGACGAGCGTCAGGAGCGTCAGCACGACGAGCAGCCGCTCCACGCCGCGGAGATATGGCACCAGGAGCGCGCCCCAGAACGACAGCGCCCAGGTGATCGGGACGGGAAGCGCCAGCGGCAGCGCCAGGATGGCGGCGCCGGCGATCGGGGCGGAGGCGGCGGAGAGCCGCCCGGGAAGGCGCTCGAGAAGATCGTGCGCGAACGAGCCGCGCGCGCGCACCGCGAGCAGGAGGACCGCGACCCCGAGCCCGAGCACCGCGCCGAGATACGCGAGGAGGAGGGCCGCGCCGCCGAGATAGAACAGGTTCTCCGGATCGCGCAGG
>DATKFL010000397.1:0-7223 GCA_035511355.1 Dongiaceae bacterium | reverse complement strand
GCTTCAATCGACGTCACCTTTCCGGACGGCAGCGTTCGCTCCTTTCCGCGCGGCACGACGTATGACGAGATGGCGCGCGCATGGGATCCGAAGCTCGCCACCCGCGTCCTGGCGGTGATCGCCGGCGGCCGCGAGCGCGACATCTATCTCGCGCCCGAGGCGGACACCGACGTGCGCTTCGTCACCCCCGAATCGCCCGAGGCGCGCGGGATCTACCGGCACACGACGTCGCATCTGCTGGCGCACGCGGTGAAGTCCCTCGTCCCCGAGGTCAAGATCGGCATCGGCCCGGCGACGGAGGAGGGCTTCTTCTACGACTTCGAGCGCCCGACGCCGTTCACCCCGGAGGACCTCGAACGGATCGAAGCGCGCATGCGCGAGATCAAGGGCCGCGACTTCCCGATCCGCCGGCTCGAGATTCCCAAGACCGAGGCCCTCGAGTATTTCCGTGGACTGGGCGACAACCTGAAGGTCGAACTGGTCGACGAGAAGGGGGGCGCGCTCGTCTCCTGCTATCGACAGGACGACTTCATGGATTTCTGCACCGGTCCGCACGTGCCGTCGACCGGACGACTCGGCGCGTTCAAGCTCCTCTCCCTCGCCGGCGCCTACTGGAAGGGATCGGAGAAGAACCAGCAGCTGCAGCGCATCTACGGCACCGCCTTCGCGACCGAGGCGGAGCTCGAGGCGCACCTCAAGATGCTCGAGGAGGCGCGCCGGCGCGACCATCGCAAGCTCGGGCCGGCTCTCGACCTGTTCAGCGTCGAAGAGACCGCCGGACCTGGTTTGATCTTCTGGCATGCCGCCGGCACGACGGTGCGCCAGGTCCTCGAGGATTTCTGGAAGGACGCGCACCGCAAGCGCGGCTACCAGCTGGTGACCACCCCGCACATCGCGCGCGACGAGCTCTGGCGGATGTCCGGCCACCTCGAGTACTACAAGGACAACATGTACACGTTCCCGATCGACGAGACCGGGTACGTGATCAAGCCGATGAACTGCCCGGGGCACTCGCTGATCTACAAGTCGCGCCTCCGGTCCTACCGCGAGCTCCCGATCCGGTACGCGGAGCTGGGAACGGTCTACCGTTACGAGCGATCCGGCGTGCTGCACGGGATGATGCGCGTGCGCGGCTTCACGCAGGACGATGCGCACATCTACTGCACCCGCGACCAGATCGAGGACGAGATCAAGGGCGTCCTCGATCTCTGCGTGGAGTTTCTTCGGACCTTCGGCTACGACCGGTACGAAGTCGACCTTTCGGTATGGGATCCGGCGCAACCGGAGCAGTATGCCGGGGACGCCGACGGGTGGGCGATGGCCGAGCAGGCGCTCACCCGCGCGCTCCACTCGCGCGGCCTGAACTACACCCGCCGTGAAGGAGAGGCCGCCTTCTACGGCCCCAAGATCGACTTCAAGATGTTCGATGCCATCGGGCGCGCCTGGCAGGGCCCGACCGTGCAGTTCGACTTCAACCTGCCGCGCCGGCTCGACATCAATTACGTCGCCTCCGATTCGGCGCCGACCCAGGTGGTGATGGTGCACCGGGCGATCTATGGGTCGCTCGAGCGCTTCATGGGCGGGCTGGTCGAGCACTACGCCGGCGCCTTCCCCCTGTGGCTGGCGCCGGTCCAGGCCGTGGTCCTGCCGATCGCCGACCGGCACCGGGAATACGCCGTCGAAGTCGAGACCCGCCTGAAAGACGCGGGGCTCCGCGCCGAAGTCGACGCCCGGAACGAGAAGATTGGTGCGAAAATCAGGGATGCCCAGCTGCGCAAGGTACCGTACATGCTGGTGGCCGGGGACCGGGAGGCGCAGGGACGTGCCGTCGCGGTGCGCAGCCGCAAGGAGGGCGACCTCGGGCCGATGCCCGTCGACGCCATCCGCGACCAGTTGGTGAAGATGCAGGCCGATCGGGTCCTCGGACCCTAGAGGGAGGCAGAGCCATCGAGAAGAAGCTGAGAATCAACGAAAAGATTCGGGCCCGGGAGGTACGGGTGATCGGCGCCGAAGGCGACCAGCTGGGGATCATGCCACCCGAGCAGGCGCTGCGCGTCGCGATCGAGTCAGGCCTCGATCTCGTGGAGGTCTCCCCCGAGTCGAACCCTCCGGTCTGCCGGATTCTCGATTACGGCAAGTACCGGTATCAGCTGAACAAGAAGGCTCAGGAAGCGCGCAAGAAGCAGCGGGTGATCCAGGTCAAGGAAGTGAAGTTCCGCCCCAAGACCGATGAGCACGACTACGAGTTCAAGCGCAACAACATCATCCGGTTCCTGGGGCGCGGCAAGAAGGTCAAGGCGACGGTGATCTTCCGCGGCCGCGAGAACATGCATCGCGACATCGGGTACCGGATCCTGGAGCGCATCCGCAAGGAAGTCGTCGAGCACGGCATCGTCGAGTCGGAGCCGCGGCAGGAGGGCCCGTTTCTCGACATGATTCTGGCGCCGAAGAAATGGAGCGGCACGGCGCCCGCCCCGGCCACGCCGGGGGCACCGGCCGCGTCGAAACACTAGGGGGTTTTGTCATGCCGAAGATGAAGACCAAGAGGGGCGCGGCGAAGCGCTTCCGCATTTCGTCGACCGGCAAGGTGAAGCGGTCGCGCGCCTTCAAGCGCCACATCCTCACGTCCAAGAGCACCAAGCGCAAGCGCCAGCTCGACATGGAAGCGCCGATCAGCCCGGCCGACGTCCGCCGGGTGAAGTCGATGCTCCCCTACGGCCGGCCCTAGGAGGTATTCGTGCCCCGAGTCAAACGAGGAACCAAGAGGCGGCATCGCAGGAAAAAGACCCTCAAGCTCGCCAAAGGCTTCTACATCGGCAAGAGCAAGCTCTACCGCATCGCCCAGCAGGCGGTGGAGAAATCGCTGTCGTACGCCTATCGCGACCGGCGCGCCAAGAAGCGCGACTTCCGCAGTCTCTGGACCGTGCGGATCAACGCCGCGGCGCGCCAGAACGACCTCTCCTATAGTCGCCTGATGTCGGGGCTGAAGAAGGCGGGGGTCGGGCTGGATCGGAAGATGCTCGCCGAGCTCGCGGTGAGCGATCCCGCCGGGTTCGCCACCGTCGCCAAGACCGCGCGCACCGCTCTCGGCCGCGCCTGATCCCGTTCGCGGCGGGAGGCGCGGCCCGCGCGACGCGCGCGATCCGTCCCCCGCCTGGAGACCGACGTGCAGGCGCGGGTGCGCACCATCCGGGAACAGTTCGACCGTGAGGTCGCGGGGATCGGTGACACCGCGGCGCTCGCGGCCGCCCGGGTGCGCTTCCTCGGCCGCAAGGAGGGGCTCCTCACCCTCCTCCTGCGCGATCTTCGGGACCTGAGCGGCGCCGAGCGCGCCGCCGCCGGCCGCGAGGTCAACGCGCTCAAAGACCACGTCGAGTTCGGCCTCGCCGCCGCGGCGGAACGGCTCGCGCAGGCGCCGGCGGCGGCGACCCTGACGCCGCTCGAGGCGTCGCTCCCCGGAAGGCTCGTCCACCCGGGCCCGCTCCATCCCCTCTCGCAGGTGCGCGACGACATCGAGGAGATCTTCCTCGAGATGGGGTTCACGCTCGAGCACGGCCCCGAGGTCGAGACCGACCGCTACAATTTCGCGGCCCTCAACATCGGCGAGCACCACCCGGCGCGCGACTCGCAGGACACGTTCTACCTCGAGAACGGCCTGCTGCTGCGCACCCACACCTCGCCCGTGCAGGTGCGCGCCATGGAGCGCCGGCGCCCGCCGATCGCGATGGTCGCGATCGGCAAGGTCTTCCGGCGGGATGCCTTCGACGCCACCCACTCGCCGGTCTTCCACCAGGTCGAGGGGCTGGTGGTCGACGAGGGGATCACCTTCGCGCACCTGAAGGGGACGCTCGAGCATTTCTGCCGGCGCGTCTTCGAACGGGAGGTGACCCTGCGCCTCCGCCCTTCCTTCTTCCCGTTCGTCGAACCGGGCGCCGAGTACGACATCTCGTGCATCTTCTGCTCCGGCGCCGGCTGTTCCCGCTGCAAGGGGAGCGGCTGGATCGAGCTGGGCGGCACCGGCATGGTGCATCCGGCGGTGTTCGAGCAGGTCGGCTACGACCCCGCCCGGGTCAGTGGCTTCGCGTTCGGTCTCGGAATCGAGCGCATCGCCATGCTCAAGCACGGCATCGACGACATCCGGCTGTTCTACGAGAACGACCTCCGCTTCCTCGGGCAGTCGTTCGCATGATCGCCCGCCGCGACTGCGCGGGGCGCCGATGAGGTTCAGCCATGCCTGGATCGGGGAGTACGTCCGTCTCCAGGAGCCCGCCGAGGCGATCGGCCGCCGGCTCACGGCCGCCGGCATCCCGCTCGAGTCGATCGAGCGGCCGCCCTCACTCGAGCCGGGCGACGCGATCTACGACTTCGACATCCTGACCAACCGACCCGATTGCATGAATCACCTCGGGCTGGCGCGCGAGATCGCGGCGCTGTACGGCACGCCGCTCATCCCGCCCGCCGCGACGATCCCCCCCGGGGGCGCGCCCACCGCCGGTGTCGTGTCGGTCGCGATCGAGGCGCCCTCGCTCTGCCGGCGCTACGCCGCGCGCCTGGTCCAGGGGGTGCGCGTCGCCCCCTCCCCCGCCTGGCTCCGCCGCCGGCTCGAGAGCATCGGGCAGCGCGCCATCAACAACGTCGTCGACGCCACCAACTTCGTCCTGTGGGAGATGGGGCAGCCGTTGCACCCGTTCGATCGCGCCCGCCTCGCCGGCAACCGGGTCGTGGTGCGTGAGGCGCGCGCCGGCGAGTCCCTGGTCACCCTCGACGGCAGTACCCGGGACCTCGCCGGCGGCATGCTGGTGATCGCCGACGCCGGGGGACCGGTCGCGCTCGCCGGCATCATGGGCGGCCGGGCCTCCGAGATCGGCGACGCGACCCGCGACGTCTTCCTCGAGAGCGCCTGGTTCGACCCGGTCGCGGTGCGCCGCACCGCCAGGTCGCTCGGCATGCACACCGACGCCTCGCACCGGTTCGAACGCGGCGCCGACCCCGGCGCGACGCTCGCCGCGCTCGACCGCGCCGCCGCCCTCATCGCCACGATCGCCGGTGGCCAGGTGACCGACCCGCCGATCGACACCGGGCCGGGCTGCGGACCCGCCCGCGTCGTCGGCCTGCGCCCGGCCCGGGTGCCGGCCCTCCTCGGATACGACCCCGGAAGCGCCGCCATCCGCGCGGCGCTCGAGGCGCTCGGATTCGGCGTCGCGACCGATTCCCCCGCCTGGCAGGTCACGGTGCCGACCTTCCGGCGCGACATCGAGCGCGAGGAGGACCTGATCGAGGAGGTCGCGCGTCTCCGGGGCTACGACGCCATCCCGTCAGTGCTGCCGCCGTTGCGCGCGCGCGGCGCCGGGCGGAGCCGCGCCGATCGGCTGCGCCGCGATGCGCGCGAGGCGCTCCGGGCCGCCGGGCTGGCGGAAGCGGTCAACTTCGCGATGACCGACGCCGATCTCTGCCGCCTGTTCGCGCCGGCCCAGGCGCCGGTCGCCCTCAGGAACCCGCTGCAGTCGGGCGCCGCCAGCCTGCGCACGACGCTCCTGCCGGGGCTGCTGGCGAACCTCGCGCGCAATCTCGACCACGGACTGCCGGGCGCGCAGCTGTTCGAGATCGGGCACGCCTTCCGGCCGGCCGTGGAGCGTCCCGACGAGCCGCTGCACGCTGCCGGGGTCCTCGCCGGGCGCGCCGTCTCGAGCCACTGGAACCCGGGCTGGCGGGAGGTCGATTTCTCGGACGCGCGCGGCGCCGTGGAATCGCTCGCGGCGGCGCTCCGGGTGCGCGACCTCGGCATCGCTTCGGATAGAATCGCCCGGTCGGACGGCATGGAAGCGCTGCCGATCGTGGCGGCCGGCGCCGACGCCGGGCGGGTCGGGGTGGTCGCCGCCGCGGTGGCGCGTCGGTTCGGGATCGATCGGCCGGTCTACGCGTTCGAGGTCGACCTCGCGATCCTGACCGAGGGCGCAGGCCGGGGCGGCGCATTCAGGCCGCTGCCGCGATACCCGGCGGTGCGGCGCGACCTGGCGCTCGTGGTGCCCGATGTGGTGACCTTCGACGCGATCGCCGCGGTCGTCCGCGGGGCGTCGGCGCTGCCGATCGCCGACGTGCAGGTGTTCGACCGGTTCCGCGGCCGCGGGTTGCCGCAAGGCTCCGCGAGCCTCGCGATCCAGGTGCAGTTCCAGCATCCCGATCGGACCCTCGAGGCCGACGAGGTGCAGGCGGCCCAGGAGACGATTGTCGCCGCGCTGGCGCGCACGTTGCGCGCCCGCCTCCGGGGGCCGGAGACCGACTGAACCGGGCCGCCACGGCGGCCGTGACCTGCGGGCCGGGGGCCCGCGCGGGAGGAGACGATGGACCGGAAGCGTGCGGCGCTCGACCTCGATCAACTGGGAGAACTGGAGAAGCGCGTCGAACGCGCCATCGACACCATCGCGACGCTCCGGCGCGAGCGCGACGAGGCGCGCGCCGCGCAGCGCGCCGCCGGGGCCGCGGTCGAGCGGCTCGAGGCGGAGCGACGCGATCAGGATCGCGACCGCGAGGGGCTCCAGTCGCTGACCGATCAGGTCACCCTCCTCCAGGAGGAGCGCCAGCAGGTGCGCGGCCGGGTCACGAGGATGCTGGAGATGATGGCGTCGCTCGACGAGGCGGCGCTGCCGGCGCGCAGCGAGCACTGATCGCCGCGGGATTCCGCGAGGAGGGTGCATGGATCGCCCGTCGAGCCATCTGATTCAGGTGGAGATCTTCGGACAGTCGTACAACCTGCGGGGCGAGGGGGACACCTCGTACCTCCAGGAGCTGGCCGGATACGTCGACAAGAGGATGCGCGAGGTCGCCGACGCGACCGGCACCGTCGACTCGCTGAAGGTGGCGATCCTCGCGGCGCTCAACATCGCCGACGAGGCCCGCCGCGACCGGCGGGTCCCGGCGCCCGCGGGGGCGGCCGGCGGCGAGCGGCTGGCGCGACTGATCGAGGTGCTGGATCGATCTCTCGCGGAAGCCTGAGATCGAGGCGGGTACTTGACGTGGTCGTGGGGGACTCCTACGATGCGGACCGATCAAGGGTCCCCTGCGTGGTGCGTGATGGTCGGGAATATTTGAGCCAACGCTATTTGAACTGGGAGCTGGCGTCCGATCGCGGTGTGCTCCCCTCTCGCAGGGGAGCCTGAAGCGAAGGCACGGTTCCCGCTCTGGAAAGCTCAGGTTCAAATAGGCTCCCCCACACGGCCTCGCGG
>DATKFL010000396.1:0-4890 GCA_035511355.1 Dongiaceae bacterium | reverse complement strand
ACCGGCAAGCCGAAGGGAATCGTGCACGGGACCGGCGGTTACATGGTCGGCGCCTATGCCACCACGCGATGGGTGTTCGACCTCAAGCCGAAGGACGTCTACTGGTGCACCGCCGACATCGGCTGGGTGACCGGCCACTCGTACGTCGTGTACGGGCCGCTGATGAACGGCGCCACCGTCCTGATGTACGAAGGCGCGCCCGACTGGCCCGACCGCGGCCGGTTCTGGCGGATGATCGAGAAGCACGGCGTCACCATCCTTTACACCGCCCCGACCGCCATCCGCGCCTTCATGCGCTGGGGTGTCGAGTGGCCGGACAAGAGCGACCTCCGGTCGCTTCGCCTCCTCGGAAGCGTCGGCGAGCCGATCAACCCCGAAGCCTGGATCTGGTACCAGCGCCACATCGGCGGCGGCCGCGGCCCGGTGGTCGACACCTGGTGGCAGACCGAGACCGGGATGATCATGATCACGCCGCTTCCGGGGCTGACCCCGACCCGGCCGGGATCGGCCACCCTCCCCTTCCCCGGCGTCAGCGCCGAGGTTCTCGACGAGCAGGGACGCGTGATCAAGGAGGGCGGCGGGTACCTCGCGATCACCCGCCCCTGGCCCGGAATGATGCAGACGATTTACGGCGACCCGGATCGCTACGTGCGGACCTACTGGTCGAAGTGGGACCTCAGGACCTATTTCCCCGGCGACGGGGCCCGGCGCGACCGGCAGGGCAATTTCTGGCTCCTCGGGCGGGTGGACGACGTGCTGAACGTCGCGGGCCACCGGATCGGCACCATGGAGGTCGAGAGCGCCCTCGTCGACCACCAGGCGGTCGCCGAGGCGGCGGTGGTCGGGAAGTCGCACGATCTGAAAGGGCAGGCGCTCGCCGCTTTCGTGACCGTCAAGGAGGGACGGCACGCCGACGTGGCGCTGGCCAACGAGTTGAAGCAGCACGTGGTGAAGCGGATCGGCGCGTTGGCCCGGCCGGACGACATCATCTTCACGAGCGAGCTTCCGAAGACGCGCTCCGGGAAGATCATGCGGCGCCTGCTCCGGGACATCGCCGAGGGGAAGGCGTTGGGCGACACCACGACACTCGCCGATCCCGCGGTCATCGAGGCCCTCAAGCAGAAGTACATGGAGGATTAGGCGCGGTCCCCCCGGACCGCCAGGCGGCACGGACCCCCGTGCTATACTCGCGCCCCGCGATGGCGCACCCGGCCCTTTTTCGCCCGGTCGAGCCCGTCGCTCTCGCCCCCCCGCCTCCCCGAAAATCGGTGGAATATCGCGGTGGGGCCCGGTTGGAGATTCCATGTCGAAATCGATGCTGGTAAACGTCGCCGCGGAGGAGGAATACCGCGTCGCCGTGATCGACAACGGTGTGCTCGATCTCTTCGAGATCGAGACCCTGAGTCGCGAGAACATCAAGGGCAACATCTACAAGGCCGTGGTCGAGGGGGTGAACCCCGGACTCGAGGCCGCCTTCGTCAACTACGGAGGGGAGCGCGCCGCGTTCCTGCCGCTCGACGAGATCAACTTCAAGACCTACCCGAGCCGCAACGACGGCGGCGGCAAGGGGCGCGGATCGCGGATCTCGCGCCACCTCGAGAAGGGGATGGAGATCCTGGTGCAGGTGATCCGGGACTCCTACGCCAACAAGCCGCCGACCCTCTCGACCTATTACTCGCTGCCGGGGCGCTACCTCGTGCTGATGCCCGGGGCCGACGCCGCCGGCATCTCGCGCAAGATCGAGGACGAGGAGCAGCGCGGGAGGCTCCGGCGGATCCTCGAAGGGCTGACCGTCCCGGAGGGGTTCGGCGTCATCGTGCGCACCGCCGGGATGGAAACGAGCCCCAGGGACCTGCAGGCCGACCTCGACGCCCTCCTCGAGCTGTGGCGCAACATCCAGAAGGCGGCCCAGGAGGCCCGGCCGCAGTCGCTGGTCTACCAGGAGCGCGACCTCGTCATCCGCACCGCGCGCGATCACTTCACCTCCGACATGAGCGAGGTGCTGATCGACGACGAGCCGACCTGGAAGCGGCTGCGCCGGTTCTTCGAGGCGCACATGCCGGAGAAGGCCGAGGTCGTGAAGCTGTACACCGGCGACAAGCCGATCTTCTCGCGGCACAACGTCGAGGATCAGATCGAGCAGATCTACAAGCGGGTGGTGCCGCTCCGGTCGGGCGGATCGGTGTCGGTCGACCAGACCGAGGCGCTCACCGCGATCGACGTCAACTCGGCGCGTTCGGCGCGCGGGGGCAGCAGCGAGGAAACCGCGACCCGCACCAACCTCGAGGCGGCCGAGGAGATCGCGCGGCAGATCCGCCTCCGCGACATCGGCGGGCTGATCGTCATCGACTTCATCGACATGGAGTCGAGCCGGCACATCCGCCAGGTGGAGCGCGCCTTCGCCGGCTCGATGTCGCGCGACAAGGCGCGCTGGGACGTGACCCGGATCAGCAAGCTGGGGCTGATGGAGGTGTCGCGCCAGCGGCTCAAGATGACCAAGAGCGAGTCGTCATTCTCGAAGTGCCCGATCTGCGCCGGCGACGGCATGGTGCGCACTCCCGAGTCGGCGGCGCGCGCCGCCTACCGGAAGATCCAGGCGCGCGTGGCGCGCGGCGGGCTCGCCGGGGCGACCGTCTACCTGCCGCCCGACGTGGCGCTGTACCTGCTCAATCACAAGCGCGACGACCTCTACCGGCTCGAGTCGCGCTCCTCGCTGCGGCTCGAAGTGGTCCCGCAGCCGCAGATGAAGGTCGACCAGTTCGAGATCGAGGAGCTCCGGCGCGAGGAGCCCGAAGCGGTGCCGATGGTGACCGCCGATGCGGTCGACGAGGCGATGGTGGAAGGGACGCTGGTGCCGATCCATGCGCCGCTGGCGCCGGTGCCGCTGTCACCTCCCGGCGAGGGGCGTGGTGGCGATCAGCGCAGCAGCGACCCGCGCGGAGGAGATCGCGACCGGACCGGCCGTCGGCGCCGTCGCCGCCGCGGCGGCCGGGGTCGCGATCGCGAGGGACGTCCGGGCGAGCCGCGCGCCGAGATGCGCGGGACCCAGGGCGCTGCCGCGCCGGCGCCGCATGCCGCCGAGACCGGATCCGGCGACCTGCCGGTCTTCTCGGAGGGCCCCGACGGAGAAGACAGCCCGGAACCGGCTTCGATGGCCGCTCCGGCGGCGGGAGACGGACCGCGGTCGGCGGTCGAGGGCGATCGACCGGGACGACGGCGGCGACGCCGTCGTCGTGGCCGCGGCCGGAATCGCGGCGCCGAGGGCGGCGTGAACGCGCCGGTGAATGCCTCCCAGGGTCGCGACGCAGGGTCCAATGGCGGTCCCGCCCCGGAGAGAGCGGCTTCGGAGGACCGTCACGAAGTGCCGTCGCGAGATGATTCGTACCGTACCTCCCACGACGCGCCTGCATCGGCCGCCTCGTTCAGCCCGCCCGAGGCACCGGGAGGTGGCAGCGCGCCGGGATCGTCGGACGCGGGTGGTGAGAAGCCGCGCCGCCGCTGGTGGCGCCGCGGCGTCAAGGGGTAGAAGCGGGGGCGGCCAGCCGCCGGTAGTCGAACCCACGTTCTCGCAGGAGCGCCGCGAAGCCGTCGAGTCGCCTCAATGCCTCGAGATCGGGGTCGGTGGCGGCGTGCTTGAAATCGACGAAGCCGCGATCGAACGACCGCCGGAGCCATCGGAGGGCGCGCTTCTCCTTCCCCAGGATCGACCAGGCGCAGGCCAGGTTGTAGGCCGAGGCATAATCGCTCGGGTCGATTGACTCCGCCTCCTCGAGCACCGGAACGGCGTCTTTCGTCCGGTCCTCCATCAGGAGCTTCAGGCCCTCGCGGCGACGACGCGAAGCGCGCAGGGGATCCTGGCCGTACCCGGAGTCGACGGCGGCGAGCGCCGGCGCGAGGCCTTCAGGGAAGAGCGGGGCGCGTCCCCCGGTGGCGACTGCGTAGGCGCGGGCGAAGGCCAGCGGTCCGCCGGGAATGGTCGCGGCAAGCGCCGCCCGTCCCGAGCCGGTCTCGATCGCCTCCGCCACCGCCTCTCCCACGGCGTAGAACGGCCCGCCCGCGAGAAACCCCTGCGCGGCGATGCGGCGCGCCTCCTCCATTCGCCGCGCGTCGATCGCCGCGAGGAACTCCTGGAGGAGGCGCGCATGCTCCGGCGCACGCCGGAGGCCGTCCTCGTAGGTGGCGAGATTGGTGGCGTCGAGCGAGACGTGCGCCCCCTGGGCGCGGAGCGCCCCCACTTCGAGATGGCGCGCGATCCCCTCCTGCTCGAGACGCAGCATCAGGGTGAAGAGGGCGCTCTGCGGCGATCCGTAGTCCTCCACCCCCGGGAGGAGGGCGGCCTGCGCGAGATGGAAGACCTCGTGCACCAGGAGCGCTTCGATCCCGGGCAGGCTGCTCGCGCCACGCCTCTGGAAGTAGGTGAGATTGATATAGACGGCGTCGGTGGTCCGTCCGTCCCACGACCCGCCGAGGTGGAACTGGACCGTGAGCGGCGGCAGCACGCCGCCTTCAGGGAGGTAGGGAGCGAGGGCCCGCGAGACGCGCGTGCGCAGGGCCGGTTCGCCCGCGTGCAGCGCCGCCGTGATCGCACGCAGCGTCCCCCAGTCGCCCCCGTCGAGTCGTCCCAGGGTCGGCGGTCCGGAGAACACCCCGCCCGCGAGCGTGACCCGCGCCGCCTCCTGCAGGATGTCGGCATTCAGCCCGCCTTCGAGGCGTCCCTGCCGGAGGAGCTCGCGGTTCCCGGGGAGCCTGGCCCAGCTCTCGAGCTCTTCCCGCGGGGCGGCGCCGCGGTCGACGAACTGGAGGAAACGGTCGACCACCGCGAGGTCGAACCGGATGTCGAGATCGCCGGGGCGCGCGGTCTGCGGCGAATCCCCGGGCGGCGCCTCGCGC
>DATKFL010000395.1:0-4600 GCA_035511355.1 Dongiaceae bacterium | reverse complement strand
TCTTCTTCCAGTTGAACGACGGCGAGCAGTTGTAGGCCAGGAGCTTGCCGGGGAACTTCTCGTGGATCCCCTGCGCGAAGGCGCGCGCCTCGCCGACGTCGGGCTTGCCGGTCTCGCACCAGAGGAGATCGGAGTGGGGCGCGTAGGCGCGCCCCTTCTCGATCGCGTAGTCGATCCCGCCGCGGATCACGTGGAAGCCGTCCTCCGTCGTCGCTCCCGTGGCGTTGCGCGCGTCGATCGGATCTTCGAGGCCGCGGATGAGGTTGGCGCCGAGCGCGTCGGTGCGCGCCACGAGGATGGTCGGCACGCCCAGGATGTCGGCCGCGAGACGCGCGGCCGCCAGCTTGGGCACGAACTCCTGCACCGGGACCAGCACCTTGCCGCCCATGTGGCCGCACTTCTTGAGCGACGAGAGCTGATCCTCGAAGTGCACGCCGGCGGCGCCCGCCTCGATCATCCCCTTCATCAGCTCGAAGGCGTTGAGCGTGCCGCCGAAACCGGCCTCGGCGTCGGCGACGATCGGCGCGAACCAGTCGACCGATCCCTTCCCCTGCAGGTGCTGGATCTGATCGGCGCGCAGGAGGGCGTTGTTGATCCGCTGCACCAGGCGCGGCACGCTCGAAACCGGGTAGAGGCTCTGGTCGGGGTACATCTGCAGGGCGTCGTTGGCGTCCCCCGCCACCTGCCAGCCGCTGCAGTAGATCGCCTTCAGCCCGGCCGACACCTGCTGGATCGCCTGGTTCCCGGTCAGGGCGCCGAGCGCCCGCACCGGCTCCGGCTCGTGCAGCAGCTCCCAGAGCCGCATGGCGCCGCGGGTGGCGAGGGTGTAGTCGATCCGCAGCGATCCCCGGAGGCGCACCACTTCGCTCGCGGGATAGGGGCGGGTGACCCCGCGCCAGCGGGGGTTGGTCGCCCACTCCTGGCTCAGGAGTTCGGCCTGCTTGGTGTCCGGCATCGGGTGCTCCCCGGGCGGCCGCGCGCCCCGGCGCGGCGTCCCCCTATGCGAAGTGGTTATAGGTCTCGAGGGTGAGGAAGTCCACGAACCGGGGGTCGAGGACCAGGCGATCGAGGATGGCGCGCGCCTCCGGGAAGCGCCCAGCCGGCGAGCCCGGCGGCAGCAGACGCGCCATCTCCTCGTCGGCGAGGCGGCGGTAGAGGCCGGCGTCGGCCGGCCGGCCGTCATCCAGCCGCGCGCCCCGGTGGACCCACTGCCACAGCTGGGCGCGCGAGATCTCGGCGGTGGCGGTGTCCTCCATCAGGTTGTCGATGGCGACCGCCCCGAGCCCCCGGAGCCATGCCTCGACGTAGCGCAGCGCGACGCTGATGTTTTGGCGCACCCCGCGCTCGGTGATCGCGCCGCCCGGGATGGTGAAATCGGTCAGCGCCGCCGCCGCCACCGGGGCGGCGTCGCGCCGTTTCTCCTTCTGATGTTGCCGCGAACCGAGGCGGGCGTCGAAGATCGCCCGCGCCACCGGCACGAGGTCCGGGTGCGCCACCCAGGTGCCGTCGAAGCCGTCCCCGGTCTCGCGCTCCTTGTCCTCGCGCACCTTCGCGAGCGCGGTCGCGTTGACCTCGGGATCCCTGCGGCTCGGGATGAAGGCCGCCATCCCGCCGATGGCGTGCGCCTCCCGGCGGTGGCAGGCGCGCACCAGCTCGAGCGCGTAGGCGCGCAGGAACGGCGCCGTCATCGTCACCTGCCCGCGGTCGGGGAACATGAATCCCGGCCGGTTGCGGAACTTCTTCACCGCCGAGAACATGTAGTCCCAGCGCCCGGCGTTGAGGCCGCTGGCGTGATCCCGGAGCTCGTACAGGATCTCCTCCATTTCGAACGCCGCCGGGATGGTCTCGATCAGGACGGTCGCCCGGATGGTGCCGCGCGGCACGCCCAGGGCCGCCTGCGCCTCGACGAAGACGTCGTTCCAGAGACGCGCCTCGAGGTGGCTCTCCATCTTCGGGAGGTAGAAGTAGGGGCCGGTGCCGCGCGCCCGCAGGCGCGCGTGGTTGTGGAAGAAGTAGAGGCCGAAGTCGAAGAGCGACGCCGACATCGCCCGTCCATCCACGAGGAGGTGCTTCTCGTGCAGGTGCCAGCCGCGCGGCCGCACGAGGAGCACCGCGACCTTCTGGTCCAGCCGGTACGACTTCCCCTCCGGGCTGGTGAACTCGAGGCGGCCGTCGATCGCGTCGATCAGGTTCGCCTGCCCCTCGATCAGGTTCGGCCAGGTCGGCGCGTTGGCGTCCTCGAAGTCGGCCATGAAGACGTCGGCCCCAGAATTGAGGGCGTTGATCAGCATCTTGCGGTCGGTCGGCCCGGTGATCTCGACGTGCCGGCGCTCGAGGTCCGGAGGCGCCGGAGCGACCCGCCACGAAGGGTCGTCGCGGATCGCGCGGGTGTCGGGGAGAAAATCGAGAACGGCGCCGGCGTCGAGCGCCGACTGCCGGGTGGCGCGCGCCGCCAGGAGCGCCGTGCGGCGCGATCCGAAGGCGCGCTCGAGGCGCGCGAGAAAGGCGATCGCTTCGGGAGTGAGGATGCGCCCGGCGTCGGCAACGGACAACGGCGCGCCCGCCGCCGGACCGCCGCTCGCAGAGGATCGCGCGCTCATCAGCGCGATTCTAGATCGACAGGCTCAGTTCCAGCCCTCGTCGTCGCCGGCTTCCTTCAGCTTGGCCTCTTCGGCGTCGAACCAGGCCTGGTACTCCTCGGCGGTGTCGATGGTGACGAAGCCGCGCATCCGGTAGTGGCCGAGGCCGCACAACTGGGCGCAGGCGATCTCGTACTGGAACTCGGGATTGCCGGTCTTCTCGCGCATCTGGGCGGTGGTCGTGTTCGGCACGAACCAGACCGGGATGGTCAGCCCCGGGACGGCATCCTGCTTGATGCGGAACTCCGGCAGGTTGAAGGAGTGGATGACGTCCTTGCTGCGGAGCTTGATGATCGCCGGCTTGCCGACCGGCAGATGCATCTGGTTCAGGGTGACGATGTCGTCCTTCGCCGCCGGATCCGCGTGATCGAGCCCGAGCGGATTGGTCTGCACGTCGATCTTGGTGATGTCGGTCTTCCCGAAGACGCCGTCGGCGCCGGCGTAGTGGATGTTCCAGGCGAACTGCTCGCCGGTCACCTGCACCACCACCGCCTCGCTCTCGGGCGGGACGCGGTCGACGCGCTGCATCCAGAGCGGCACCGAGAAGCCGAACAGGAGCACGCCTTCGGCGATCGCCACGCCCACCTCGAGGTAGGACGAGGTGTGGCTGGTCACGCCGGTGTAGTCGGCAACCGGGTTGCGCTTGGCCCGGAAGCGGAAGAGCGCGTACAGGAAAAACAGCCCCCAGCCGATGAACAGCGCGAACATCAGGACGTGGGTGAACACGATCGTGCGATCGATCGCGTGCCCGTGCTCCGAGGCCAGACCCGGAAGGCCCATCCAGTTGGTCATCGTTCCCCCGTCACGAATGCGCCGCGCGGCCGCCCGCAGCCGCCGACGCGGCGGCGGCCTGCTTGAGGCGCCGCCGGAGAATCAGGAAGAAAGTCGCGAAGGCGCCCTGCATGACCGCCGCCAGGCCGATGAGCGCCCAGCCGCCGGCGCGCGCGCCCTCGATCATCGGTCCGTCCTCGGCGCCGAAGCAGGCCTGGCAGGCGCGCGCCACCGGCGTCGCGACGACCCAGGCCGCCGTCACCAGGGCGCCGGTCCGCAGGGCCCGGGCCAGGGTGCGCGCGCCGGAGAGGGCGCCGATCACAGCCGCCTCGTCTTGCGCAGGAACCAGGAGCCGTAGAACACCAGCCCCAGCGCCGCCGCGAACGAGGCGATTGCGGCCAGCAGCGACCCCAACCCGTCCTCGGTGCGGTGCAGGTTGACGCACCAGACGCCCAAAAGGGCCGCCAGCCCCGTGGCGGCGCCGATGAACAGGATGTGGAACACCCTGAGATTCATCCGTGCAGCTCGATGCTGTTCATGTGCGTGAAGGTCGGGATGAAGAGGACCGCCAGGAACATGAACACGGTCAACGCCAGGATGGCGAAGATCAGCTTCTTCTCCGAGATCAGGTGCATGAAGTAGCACGCCACCAGCGAACCCTTGACGGAGGCGATCAGGAGCGCGACGGCGATCGCCATCGGCAGCGGCAGGTGCAGGTACGACACGGCCACCGTGACCAGCGTCAGAGCCATCAGGGAGACGAAGACGACGATGTAGACCCGCACGTGCCTGTCGATCTCCGCCGAATCATGCCCGCTCACGGCGCCTCCTACAGCAGGTAGAGAATGGGGAAGAGGAAGATCCAGACCAGGTCGACGAAATGCCAGAACAGGCCGCTGTTCTCGACCCTGTTCGTGAACCAGGTCGGATTGGTCTTCCAGAGTTTCGCGCCGGGTCCCCAGAGATACGCGTTCACGGCCATGCCGCCGATGACGTGCAGCATGTGCAGCCCGGTGAGCGTGAAGTAGATCGCCAGGAACGTGTTGGTCTTCGGGAACAGCTCGTGGTGAAACTTGGTGGTGTACTCGAAGTACTTGACGACCAGGAACACGCCGCCCAGCAGCACGGTCGTGGCCATGTAGACCCGGAAGCGCCCGAACTGGTTGCGCATGAGCGACGCCCAGGCCATG
>DATKFL010000394.1:0-2126 GCA_035511355.1 Dongiaceae bacterium | reverse complement strand
CCCTGCCGCGTTCACCAGCGAACGTTCTCCGCACTCCCCAGCCACGGACGTTCACCACAGTCTCGGGGTCACGTTGGACGCATTCGTAGCGCGATGGTCGCCGCCATCCAGACCGTCATCAGGAGACTCAGCAGGTAGAAGCGGAAGTCGACGATCGCCGCCGCGGCCGGAAGGAACGGCACCAGGCAGGCGAGCATGAAAAGGAGGAAGAGCGCGAGCGCGGCGCGGCGGCAGCCGGGAAAGAGAAAGGGCACGATGGAGAGCACGAACCAGTCGTAGTGGCTCAGGTGCTGGAGCAGGAAGACCAGAACCAGCCCCGTGAACAGGCCCTCCTCGGGCCCGCTCCGCCGGAGGGCGACGGCGAGCGCGGCGAGGGCGGCGCCGATCGCGATGAGGTAGCCGCCCTGGTGCGCGGCGAACGCCTTGGTCGCCTCGATCACCCAGTTGAGATTGCGCCCCTCCTGCCACGACTGCGCGATGGCGGCGGCGTTGCGGCTTTCGGCATAGAAGAAGAGGTACTGGAACGAGACGACGTTGTAGGAGAGCTGGTGCGCGTGCAGCCGCAGCTTGGCGGCATACGGCGCCCAGGGATTGGTGCCGTCGGGGCTCGGCTGGTACGAGGTCAGGAGCGCGAGCGCCACGAGCACCACCGCGAATGCGGCGAGACAGCGCATCGCCCGTGGCAGGAGTTCGCTCCGGCGCGGCGAGAGGAGGGCTTGGGCCGCCAGGCCGATCGCCAGGAAGAGGGGATAGACGCGCAGCGCGGTCGCCACGGCGAGCGCCCCGCCGGCGGCCGTCAGGCGCCCGCGCGCCCAGGCGAACGCCATCACCAGAAGCGCCACGAAGTGCGGGTAGCGCAGGTAGGCGCCGCCGATCGTCTGGAAGTCGTTGAAGGGGTTGACGGCCCAGACGAAGAGCAGGAGCGCCCCTTCCCACGCCCCGACCCAGCGCGCCACGAGCAGCGCCGTCGCGATCATCAGGACCGTGTCGCCCCAGGCCGCGGCGAGGATGAACGAGCGGGTGTCGAGGAACGGCAGGCGCGACAGCGTCCCGAGGAGGAGGGTGGTGAGCGGCGAGCCGTTGTAGCCGTGATCGACCTGGAAGCGCGAGGCGCGCCACTCGTCCCCGAGCGCCGCGCGGAACACGGCAACGTCGCGCTTGAACGCCTCCCAGCGCTCCGGCGTGAACGGCGCCCTGATCGTCCCGGCGCGCTCGAGCACCGTCGATCGGGGCACCAGGTCGTAGGTGCGCAGGGATCGCACCTCGAGGTCGCCGTTCCAGTGCTCCGGGTCGTCCTCGTGGTCGGCGACGACGGTCGCGTCGTACAGCCCCGAGTAGCCGACCTCGTGAAAGTACCGGGTCGCAAGGAGGTAGTGGTAGAACTCGCTCCAGTGCACGATGCTGACGTCGGAGCGGAAGGGGGCGAGCTGCATCGGCGTCAGGAGCGCGGCCACCGCGAGGCCGGTCATGACGAACGTCGCGCGCCGGCCGGCGAACATCGGGTCGTCGCGGAAGAGGATGACGACGCCGCCGATGCCGAGCAGGACGAAGAGGACGAGAGGGACGACGCCGGGATCCAAGGGTGACTAGCCGCGTTCCTCGCGCATCTGGTCGAGGCGCTCGAGGAACTCCGGCTCGACCAGCACCTCGCGCGGCTTGGCGCCGTCGGCCGGGCCGACGATGCCGTTCTGCTCCATCATGTCGACCAGGCGCGCGGCGCGCGCATACCCGAGCTTCAGCCGGCGCTGGATGTGGGACACCGAGATCTGCCCCATCTGGACCGCGAGCCGCACCGCCTGATCGTAGACCGGGTCGACCGCTTCGCCGCCGGCACCGCCCGCGCCCCCCGATTCGGCCGGGTTCTCCTCGCGGGTGACCGTCTCGTCGTACTGCGGCTTCGCCTGCTTCTTGAGGAACGTCACGATGCGGGTCGCCTCGATCTCGGTCACCAGGGGCCCGTGCACGCGCACCATGCGCGACGATCCGGGCGGCACGAACAGCATGTCACCGTGCCCGAGCAGGTGCTCGGCACCGTTGCCGTCGAGGATGGTGCGCGAGTCGACTTTCGATGAGACCCGCATCGCGATGCGGCAAGGGAAATTCGCCTTGATGACGCCGGTGATGAT
>DATKFL010000393.1:0-2470 GCA_035511355.1 Dongiaceae bacterium | reverse complement strand
GAGCGCGCGTCCGAGGTGGGTTCTGTCGGCGCCCCCGGACGCGACTACCAGGACGCGCTGGCCTTGGCCCCCGGAGTCTCCGACGCCCAGGGACGGCCGACCCTGCCGGCGCTCCGGGGCGAGCCGTACGCCGTGCGACTTCTCCCGGACGATGCGATGCGGGTCGACTCGGGCGCCTACAGTTGCACGGTCGAAGTCTCGCCCGAGGATGCGCGGCTACTCCTGGCGCAATACGCCGCCGCCCGGCCGAACCAGCCGGTACCGACGTCCGGGGTGGACAGGGTGGCCGCTGCGCCGCCAACTGCCGCGACCCGTCCGGCCGCCGCCGGCGAGGTGCACGGAGTCGCGGCCCCGCCTGCCGCCGCAGAAGCCAAGGTGCTCACCATCGAGGCGACGCCGGAGGGCCGGGCGCTGATCCTGCGGCTGGTGCGCGAGCGCTACCGCGCGGCGCTCGTGGAACGCTGCGGCCCGCTGCCGCGCTGATCGCCGCCCCCCGCCCCGAGCCTCTGGCGGCAGGCACCCGGGTTGGGGCATCATGGGCGAAAAACATGGCGCCGGGCGGGTACTTCCGACGGCGCCTCATCGCCGAGGTGAACGATGCACGCTGCGCCGCGCCGCCGTCCACGACCGTCCTGGTTCCGTCCCGTCGCGCTCGGCGCCGCCCTCCTGGGGGTGCTGGCCGGCGCGGCGACGCTCAACGCCGCCGGGCTGGCCGGAGGCGGCGCACGACCGGCGCCGCCGCGCCCCGAGCCGGCGCGCGCGCAGGCGATTCTCGATCTGCGTGCCGACGCGGCCGGCCCGGTGACCCTCCGGATGTCGCCCGACGGTGCGCGGCTCGATAGCGCCCGCGGCGCCCTCACCGGCCCGACGCTGGAAGCGCCGCAACAGGCTGCGGAGTCCTTTCTCGCCCGGCACGCTGGCGTCTGGGGCGCCCGTCCCGACCTCGCCGACCTGGTCCTCGACCTGAGCCGGGTGAGCCCGGCCGGGACGCACTTCCGCTACCGCCAGACCTTCGAGGGGCTGCCGGTGTTCGACGCCGGGGTCGATCTGCATCTCTCCGGGGAGGGCGCGGTCTATCTCCTCCACAACCGCTTCGAGCCGGGACTGGCGCTCGACACGACGCCGCGCATCACCCCGATCGGCGCGGCGCTGCGCGCCCGGATCGCCTTCGCGCGCGCCTGGCAGGGCGAGCAGGGGATCGGCATCGCACTTCCCGCGGCGACGGTGGCGGCGAGCGGGCTCGGGATCGCGACGCGCGCCGGGCAGGCGATCGAGGCGGCGCCCGACGTCGCCCCGCGCCTCGCCTGGAGGATCGTCCTGCAGACCGCCGACCCGGCCGGAGCGCGGGAGTTCCTGATCGACGCGAACGACGGCGCGCTCCTGCGCGCGCGGGATCTCGAGGCCACCTCGCACGAGACCGGCCGCGGCCGGGTCTTCGACCCCAACCCGGTGTCGACGCTCGGCGACCCGACGCTCCGGGACAACGACGACGCCGATGGCCCGGAGTTCGCGCCGGCCTATCGCGAGGTCGAGCTCCCCAACCTGACCCGCCTGATCGCCGACCGCTTCGACAAGATCGCCCTGCGCGGCCCGTTCGCGCGGGTGACCGACTTCATCGAGTCGCCCTTCATGCTGAACCCAATGTCCTCCACCGGTGATTTCCTCTTCGGCCGCGACGCCGACGGGTTCGAGGCGGTGATGGCCTACTACCACGTCGACCGGACGCAGCGCTACATCCAGTCGCTCGGGTTCGCCGACCTCGACAACCGCGACATCCGGGTCGACCCGCACGGCCTCAAGGGGGCGAAGAACGCGCACTACCTCGGCTTCCCCCCCGGGATGGGGCACATCGCCTTCGGCGCCGGCGGGACCGGCGGCGTCGATCTCGCCGAGGACGCCGACGTGATCTGGCACGAGTACGGCCACTCGATGCAGGACAACCAGAACCCGGGCGCCTACCTGTCGCTCGGCGAGACCGGCGCCCAGGGAGAGGGGTTCGGCGACTACTGGGCCTTCATCAACACGGTCGTGACGTCGCCCAACGTCGCCGACCCGGCCTGCATCGGCGAGTGGGCGTGGGAGGGGGAATGCCTCCGGCGCACCGACGGGACCAAGCACTACCCCGAGGACATCGAGCGGGAGGTGCATGCCGACGGGGAGATCTGGTCGGCGTTCCTGACCCAGATCGCGGTGGCGCTCGGCCCCGAGACCGCCAACCGGATCATCCTCGAGAGCCACTTCCTCGCGCCGATGTTCCCGAAGTTCGACGACGGCGCCCGGGCGCTCCTCGACGCCGATCAGGCGCTGTACGGCGGCGCGCACGCGGCGACCATCGCGGGTCTCGCGACGGCACGCGGCATCGACGTCGGTCCGTAGCGGAAGGCGGCCGGAGCGGCGGGCGCCCGCGCGGCGTTCAGGCCGGGCTGTCCGTCAGACCGCCGCCGGCACCGGCTCCCGCACGGACCGCTCC
>DATKFL010000392.1:0-3817 GCA_035511355.1 Dongiaceae bacterium | reverse complement strand
GGCTTCGCCCCCACGATCGAGCGCCGCGGCGCCGACCTGCAGGCGTCGATCGTGATGAGCAGCGTGCTGGGCGAATTCGGGATGGGAGGCCGGCTCGGACTCACGGTGCGCGAGAACAGCGGGCTCGCCTACTACTCGCATTCGTACGTCTGGACCGGTCGCGCCAAGGGGCCGCTCGTGGTCCGTGCGGGCATCGCCCCGGCCAACGTGCCGCGCGCCGTCGCGCTCATCCGGAAGGTCATCGGGGAGTTCCTGCGCCGCGGCCCGCAGCCGCGGGAGCTCGCCGATTCGAAGCAGTCGCTGGCCGCCGGGCTGCCGCGCCGCTTCGAGACCAACCCGTCGGCCGCGTCGATCCTGGCCGATTCGGAATTCCAGGGGCTCGGGTTCGATTACCCCGACTCGGTCCCGGCACGCATCGCGGCGGTCGATGCGGCGGCGGTCGCCGCCGCGGCGCGCAGGCACCTCACCCCGGATCGCGCGGTCCTGGTGGTCGCCGGCCCGGACCTCGATCCGGCCCGGCTCATCTGATCGGGGCGGCGCCGTCGTCGCGCGCCACGCTGCCGCCCTTCATGACGAATCGCACCCGGCGCACCGCCGCGATGTCGCGCGTCGGGTCGCCCTCGACGGCGACGATGTCGGCCAGCTTCCCCGCCGCGATTTCGCCGACCCGGTCCGACCAGGACAGGAGCTCCGCGTTGGTCAGCGTCGCCGCGCGCAAGGCGTCGAGGGGCGCCATGCCGTACTCGACCATCAGCACCAGCTCGCGCCCGGCGTCCTGGTGCGGGAAGTCGCCCGCATCGCTCCCCGACGCGATCCGCACGCCGAGCCGCATCGCGGTCCTGAACGACTCGCGATGCCGGTCGACGACCGCCTTCCAGGCCGGCGTCGGCTTCTCCTCCGCCGAGGTCCGGTAGGCGTTCAGCGTCGGACAGTAGTAGACCCCCTTCTCCTTCATCATCCGGAAGGTGGTTTCGTCGAGCGACAGGCCGTGCTCGATCGACCGGACCCCGCACTTGACCGCCTGGCGCGCCGCGTCGTTGTCGTAGCAGTGCGCCGCCACCGGCCGGTGCCGCCGCCCCGCCTCGTCGACCAGAGCACGCATCTCCTCCTCGGTCATGGTGACCCGCAGGTCGACGATCTCGCCGGTCGGCTGGAAGGTGCGGTAGTCGCCGTACACCTTGATCCAGTCGGCGCCGTACTGGATCTGCTCGCGCACCGCTTTGCGCATGCCGTCGGCGCCGTCGGCGATCTGCACTCCCTTCGGCACGTTCACCTCGGGCGCGTAACCGAGGAGCGCGTAGTTCCCCGTGGTCGAGATGGCGCGCGTCGCCACCTGCATGCGCGGCCCCGGCACCAGACCGTCGGCGATCGCGTCGCGGAGGTCGGCGTCGCCGTACATCGCCCCCTCGGTCTCGAGATCGCGAATCGAGGTGAACCCCGCCTGGAGCAGGGATCGCGCCGCGGCCGCCGCCTGCAGCGTGCGCCGCGGCAGCGACTGCTTGAGAAGCTGGACGTCGTACTCCCCCGGCTGCAGGAACGTATGCGTGTGCGCGTCGATCAGCCCCGGGAGACAGGTCCAGCGTTCGAGGTCGATCACCCGCGCCCCGTCCGGTCCGGACTGGCCCGGCGGCACGATCGCTTCGATCCGGTCGCCGCGCACCACGATCGCGGTGTGGGCCAGGACCTTCCCGGTGCGGACGTCGACGACGCTCCCGCAGCGCAGCAGCGTGGGCCCGGCCGGCGGGGGATCCGCCGCCAGGGCGGGAACGACCGCAAGGAGGGCGAGAAGCGACAGGACGGCGACGGGTCGGTGCACGGTCACCTCCGCGCGCCGGGCCCCGGGCGTCAGGCGTCCTGACGCTCGATGCGCGCCAGCGCGAAGAACGAAAACACGATGAGCAGCGCGATGGCGGCCAGGAGGCCCTTGGGCGCAGGCATCAGCCACCAGACCAGGACCGCGCCGGCGACTGTCGCCGCCGCGAGAAGACCGAGAGGCTTCGGCAGCGGCGCCACGCTCTTCAGAAGCCGGCTGTGGCGCGCGCCGTAGAGCGCGTAGATGAACAACCCGAGCGCCAGCCAGCCGATGAAGCGCCACCAGGTGAGGGCCGGCAGCCCGCGCATGAGATAGACGCACGAGGCGATCCCCGCGAGCGCGAACTCAGTGCGCACCCATTCCGGCACCGGGCGCCGGCGCACCAGCGCCGTGATCCCGGCGAGCGAGAAGACCATCCCCGCCAGCGTGATCAGGAAGACGAAGAGGTACTCCGTGCGCGCGCCCCAGTCGGCCGCGGCGGCGAACGCCCCCGGCAGCACCCAGAGCGCCCCCATCCAGATCGGCAGGAGCGGCACCCACGGCATCCGGAACGGCCGCGGCCGCCCGGGGTCGGTGATCCTCAGGATGATCACCCCGAGGCAGACCAGGACGAACGCGAACAGCGTCCCGATGTTCGTCAGCGCGATGATCTCGTCGAGCGCCGTGAACGACGCCAGGACCGCGACGAAGATGCCGGTCCAGATGGTGGTCACGTGCGGCGTCTTGTAGCGCGGGTGCACCCTCGCGAAGATCTTCGGCAGGAGCCCGTCGCGCGACATCGAGAAGAAGATGCGCGGCTGCCCCAGCTGGAACACCAGGAGGACAGCGGTCATCGCCACGACCGCCCCGAACGACACGACGCCCGCCGCCCAGTCCTTGCCGATGAAGACCAGCGCCGCCGCCAGGGGATCCGCCACCCCGAGCTGCGTCCACGGGATGATCCCGATCAGCACCGCCGCCACCGCGACGTAGATCAGCGTGCAGACCGCGAGCGATCCGAGGATGCCGATCGGGATGTCGCGTTTCGGGTTCCGGCACTCTTCCGCCGCCGTCGAGACGGCGTCGAAGCCGATGAACGAGAAGAAGATGATCGCCGCACCGGCCTGCACGCCGATCCACCCGGTCGGCATGAACGGGGTGAAGTGATCCGCCTTCACGTAGTTGAAGCCGACCACGACGAAGCCGAGGAGGATCAGGATCTTCATCCCGACCATGATGTTGTTGAAGACGGCGCTTTCCTTCACGCCGATGACCAGGACCCAGGTGATGAAGGCGACGATCGCGAACGCCGGCAGGTTCAGGACGATCGGAATCCCGAAGAGGTGCGGGGCGCCCGCCTGGATGTCGGGCGAGTTCAGCGCGGTGCGCAGGTCGGTCACCATCCAGACCGGGATGGTGAACCCGAACGCGTGCTTCAGCACGTCGTTGAAGTAGGCCGCCCACGAGATCGCGACCGCGATGTTCCCGACCGCGTACTCGATGATCAGGTCCCAGCCGATGATCCAGGCGATCGTCTCGCCGAGGGTCGCGTAGGCGTAGGTGTAGGCGCTCCCGGCGATCGGGATCATCGAGGCGAACTCGGCGTAGCACAGCGCCGAGAAGGCGCAGGCGATCGCGGTGATGATGAACGACAGGATGATCGCCGGACCGGCGCCCGGTCGATCGGCGGCGCCCGCGGTCGCGGTGCCGATGGCGGCGAAGATGCCGGTGCCGATCACGGCGCCGATGCCGAGCATCATGAGATCGATGCCGGTGAGGGTGCGCTTGAGCCCGTGCTCGCGGCTCTCGGCCTCGCGGGTGATCTGGTCGACGCCTTTGGTGCGGAACAGGGACCCGAGGGCCATGCGCTCCCCTCGCCGAGGCGCGGCGGGACAAAGCCGGGCGACTATACGGAACGCTCGAAGCACGTGTCAACGCGCTGCGCCCGGGAGGTGGCAGCCGGTGCGAGGGGCGCGGGGCACCGCGTCCGGGCTCGGGGATCGGGCCTGCGGCCCTACCCTCGCC
>DATKFL010000391.1:0-3885 GCA_035511355.1 Dongiaceae bacterium | reverse complement strand
GTCGAGCTCTGCCAGAAGCGCGGGGTGCCGCTCCTGTTCCTGCAGAACATCACCGGCTTCATGGTCGGCAAGCGCTACGAGCAGGGGGGGATCGCCAAGGACGGCGCCAAGATGGTGCAGGCGGTGGCGACCGCGACCGTGCCGCGCCTCACCGTGATCATCGGCGCCTCGCACGGCGCCGGGAACTACGCCATGTGCGGCCGCGCCTACCGCCCGCGATTCCTGTTCACCTGGCCGAACGCGCGCATCTCGGTGATGGGGAAGGAGCAGGCGGCGAGCGTCCTGGTCCAGGTGAAGCGCGAGCAGATGGAGCGCGACGGGAAGACGCTCAAGCCGGCCGAGGCGGAGGCGATCGCCAGGCCGGTCCTGGAGAAGTACGAGATCGAGGGCGACCCCTACTATGGCAGCGCGCGGCTCTGGGACGACGGCATCATCGACCCGGCCGACACCCGGCGCGTCCTGGCGCTGGCGTTGTCGGCGGCGCTCAACGCCCCCATTACCTCCGGCCCGGCGCCGGTCTTCAGGATGTGACGTGATGGACGCCGCCGCATGAAGACTCTCGCGATCGACACCGCGGGTGCAGTCACCACCGTCGCGCTGGCGCGCCCGGACGTCCGGAACGCCTTCGACGAGACGATGATCGACGAGCTGCACCGGGCCTTCTCCGCGCTCGACGCGGCGACGCGCGTCGTCGTGCTGACCGGGCAGGGGCCGATCTTCTGCGCCGGCGCCGACGTGCAATGGATGAAGCGCAGCCGCGACTACACCGAGGCGGAGAACGCGCGCGACGCGCGCGCCATGGCGATGATGTTCCGCGCCATCGACGAGTGCCCCCGCCCGGTGATCGGCAAGGCCCGCGGCGTGGCGCTCGGCGGCGGCTCGGGGCTCCTGGCCTGCTGCGACATCGTGGTGGTGGCCGAGGGAACCCAGTGCGGCTTCACCGAGGTGCGGCTCGGGATCGTGCCGGCGAACATCTCCACCTTCGTGCTGCCGAAGATCGGCGCGCGCGCGGCGCGGCGGTACTTCCTGACCGGCGAGCGCTTCGACGCCGCCGAGGCGAAGCGGATCGGCCTGGCGCACGAGGTGGTGAGTGATGCCGACCTCGACGGCGCGGTCGAGCGACTCGTGGCGGAACTGCTGCAATGCGGCCCGCAGGCGGTCGCGACTGCCAAGGAGATCATCCGCACCGTCGCCGGCCGGCCGCGCGACGAAGCGATCGACTACACCGTGAAGACTATCGCCCGGGCGCGCGTCTCTCCCGAAGGGCAGGAGGGGCTCGGCGCCTTCCTCGAGAAGCGCAAGCCGAACTGGTCATGAAGCGTCCGGTCCGCCGCGCGCGGCCGCGCAAGCCGGCGGCGCGAGCGAAGCGCGCCCCGCGTGCCGCGGCGCCCTCCCCGTCCTGCACGCCCGTGTCGGCCATGTCCCGGATCGCGCGGCCGCCGATCAAGATCCTGGTCGCCAACCGCGGCGAGATCGCGGTCCGCATCCTGCACACCCTCCGGGAGATGGGGTTGCCGTCGGTCGCCATCGAGACCGCCGCCGACCGGGACGCGCCGCATCTCGATCTGGCCGACGAGGTCGCGACCCTCGCCGGCGGCGACGGCTATCTCGACGCCGCGGCGCTGGTGGCCGCGGCTCGCCGGTACGGCGCGCAGGCGATCCATCCGGGCTACGGATTCCTGTCGCAGAGCGCGGCGTTCGTCGAGGCCTGCGAGGCGGCGGGGGTGATCTTCATCGGGCCGTCGGCCGCGGCAATGCGGATGCTCGGCGACAAGCGCGCCTCGCGCGCCGCCGCCGAGGCCTGCGGCATCCCGGTCATCCCGGGGGCGAGCGTCTGCGAATCGGCGCGCGACGCGGCGCGCGCCGCCGAGAAGGTCGGGTGGCCGGTGCTCCTCAAGGCGGCGGGCGGCGGTGGCGGGCGCGGCATGCGCCGGGTGGCGCGCGCCGCCGACCTCGACGACGCCTTCGACGCGGCGCGGCGCGAGGCAGAGGCGGCCTTCTCCGACCCGCGCCTCCTGGTCGAGAATTACATCGCCCCCGCGCGTCACGTCGAGGTTCAGGTCCTCGGCGACGGCCGCGATGCGGTGTCACTGGGGGAGCGCGAGTGCTCGCTGCAGCGCCGCTATCAAAAGGTCATCGAGGAAGGTCCGTCGCCCGGCATCGGCGAAGGCACGCGCCGCGCCGTCGCCGACGCGGCGGTGCGGCTGGCGCGGCACGCCGGTTACCGGAGCGCCGGCACGGTCGAGTTCCTGGTCGGCCCCGACGGAGCGCACTACTTCCTCGAGGTGAACACCCGCATCCAGGTGGAGCACCCGGTGACCGAGTGGATCACCGGGATCGACATCGTGGCGGCGCAGATCGAGCTGGCGCGCGGCGGCGGGCTGCCGGCGCCGCCGGCGGCGTGCGGGCACGCCATCGAGGCGCGTCTCAACGCCGAGGATCCGTATCGCGGGTTCCTGCCGTCGGTCGGGCCGCTGCTGGTGGTCGACTGGCCGGTGCGCCCGGGGCTCCGGGTCGACGCCGGCGTGCGCGCCGGGGGCGCGGTGCGGCCGGAGTACGACGCACTACTGGCAAAGCTGATCGCCTGGGGAACCGATCGCGAGGAGGCGCGCCGGCGGCTGGTCGCGGCGCTCCGCGAAACGACCATCCTGGGGGTCGCCACCAACCTCGCCTTCCTGGTGCAGATTCTCGAGAGCCCGATGTTCCGCGACGCCGAGACCCACACGACGACGCTCGAGGAGACTACCTGGCCCGAGCCGGAGCCACCGCCCGAGGCGCTCGCCGCGGCGCGGCGCGCGCTCGCGAGTCCGCACGGCGCGGCCGGCGGCGACGCCGGACCGGGCGACGCCCATTCCCCGTGGGGCGTCGCCGATCCGCGCGGCAGGTTCCGGCCGTGAGCGGCATGCCGAAGCCGCCGGACGGCGCGCCGCGCGGCCCGCGGATCACGGTCGCGCGCACCGCCCGCGGCGTATGGGTCGGCTGGCCGGGGGGGGCGCGCTTCTTCGCCGCCGAGACGGCCGAGGCGTCCTCGGGCGCGGCGGCCGGCGCCGAGGTGCGGGCCCCGATGACCGGCCGGGTGATCAAGGTCGCGGTCCGGCCGGGCGACCTGGTCGCCGCCGAAGCCACGCTGCTCGTCCTCCAGGCGATGAAGATGGAGTACCGCCTGACCGCCCCGCGGGCCGGGCGGGTCGAGCGGGTGGACTGCGCGGAAGGAGAGATGGTCGACCTCGGCGCCGTCCTGGTCCTGCTGGAGCCGGCGGAGGACGCTCCGTGATCCGCCTCGTCGAGATGGCGCCGCGCGACGGGTTGCAGAACGAGGCGCACCCGGTGCCGACCGCGGTGAAGATCGCCTTCGTCGACGCGCTGACCCAGAGCGGCCTCCCCGAAATCGAGGTCAGCGCCTTCGTCTCGCCGAGCGCCATCCCGCAGTTGCAGGACGCCGAGGCGGTTTTCGCCGGGATCGCGCGCGCGCCGGGGGTGGTCTACTCGGCGCTGGTGCCGAACGAGCGCGGCCTCGAGCGGGCGCTCTCGGCGCGGGTCGGCAAGGTGGCGGTGTTCACCGCGGCGTCGGAGACCTTCAACCGGCACAACATCAACGCCTCGATCGAGGAGTCGCTGGCCCGCTTTCCCCCGGTGATCGCCGGGGCGAAGCGTGCCGGTCTCCCGGTGCGCGGCTACGTCTCGACCGCCTTCTACTGCCCGTACGAGGGGAAGGTCGAGCCGGAGGCGGTGGTCGAGGTCTCCCGGCGCCTGGTCGATCTCGGGGTCGACGAGCTGTCGATCGGCGACACCATCGGCCGGGCGGTCCCGGGGGAGGTCGATCGCCTGCTCGACCGGTTGCTGCCGGTGGTCGAGCCGTCGCGCCTGGCGATGCATTTCCACGAC
>DATKFL010000390.1:0-3816 GCA_035511355.1 Dongiaceae bacterium | reverse complement strand
TGGGGGTCGGAGGTTCGAATCCTCTCAGGCGCGCCAGGTGATGCTCTTCGCGGCCCCGTTCTCCGGGTGCATGAAACCGGGGGCGGGGCCGCGTTATTCCGCCCGGCAGGAGGGCGGCGGCGCTGTGCTAAGATGCGCCCTCCTGCGATCAAGGTGATTCGCCCGCGCGCCTGTAGCTCAGTGGACTAGAGCAACGGCCTTCTAAGCCGTGGGTCAAGGGTTCGAATCCCTTCAGGCGCACCACGCTCTCGGTCGTGCGATCGTTTGAATTGATGGTGAGTGTAGCTCAGCTGGTAGAGCCCCGGACTGTGGCTCCGGTTGTCGCGGGTTCGAACCCCGTCACTCACCCCAGATTTTTTCGGGACATGGGCCGTTAGCTCAGTTGGTAGAGCAGGTGACTCTTAATCACCGGGTCGGAGGTTCGAGTCCTCCACGGCTCACCATTCCCGGACTCTTCCGGAGGCGCGACGATGCCGAAGTCGGTTCGGATTTACGGCAAGGACACCTGACCCTACACGACGTCGGCCCGTGAGGCCTACGCCGACAGGAAGTACGACGTGCAGTACCTGAACGTCCTCGCCAGCGACGCGCTCCTCAAGGAAATGCTCGACCTGACCAAGGGCGGCCGGCGCGTGCCGGTGATCGTCGAAGCGGGGAAGGTCACCATCGGCTACGGCGGATCCTGAGGCGTCTGAAACCTCCGGCCGGCGGCCGGAGAATCCGATGACCCGCAACGACGGCAGCCGGTTCCAGACCCGCCTCGGGCGCCTGCTCGAGTCGATCGACGAACCGATCAAGATTTACCGCACCGCGCTCACCCAGGCCGGGCGCCACCTCGGCGCCTCCGGCGGCGCGGTCGTCATCCGCAACCCCGTCTCCGACACCTTGAAGTCGTACCCCTGGGGCGCCGCGCCGGTCGGCTGGGACGACTCGACCGTGCGGGCCTTCATCGCGCTCGAGCGGCCGGATCTGCCGCCGCACGTCCTGATGGCGCCGATCGTCGTCGGCGGGCGCGCCATCGGCGTGCTGGTGGTGGCGCGCGCCGAGGGGACGTTCCCCGACGGGGCCGGGCGGTTCCTGGTCGACATCGGGCGCAAGGTCGCGCACGAGGTCGAGCTCCGGGAGGAGCGCCGGCTCAACCGCGTGGTCGATCAGATCAAGGACCGGACGGTGCGCGACCTGCGACCGAAGGATCTCTTCTACCAGGTGCTGCACGGGTTGCGCTCGCTCACCCGTTACGACCACTCCTCCGCGCTCCTGATCGCGGAGGACGAAGGGGCGCGGCTCGTCCTGCACGCCGAGCAGGTGGCGTGGGAGAAGCAGAAGAGCCGGCGGATCGGACGGAAGATTCACGTGCCGGACGAGCTGCGCGGTCTCCTGCGCCGGCCGGGCGCGGTGCGGGTCCTCACCTTCGATCCGCCGCGGCCGCGCCGCGACGGCGGCGCCGCCACCCCGCACCCGCCCGCCGGCGGCGACGGCCTGCCGGCGCTCGGGCGGCTGCTGCGCTGGGGCGGACGCGGCAAGGAACCGGCGGAGGGAACGCTCCTCCTCGCGCCGATGCACCACGACAACGAGCTGCTCGGGCTTCTCAAGATCGCGGCGATCCGGCCGGGCGCGTTCGGCGAGCCCGAGGCGGAGGCGGTGAGCCGGGTGCTGCGGCACGTCGCTTCGGTCATCCATCTCTCGCGCCGCGCCCTCTCGATGGAGGAGCGGATGATCGAGAGCGAGAAGAAGCACGCCATGGCGGATCTGGCGCGCGCCATCTCGCACGACGTCAAGAACGCCATCGGCGCCATCCTGCCGCTGGCGCAGCAGGCGCGCGAGGAGCTGCAGTCGGGCACGTTCGACCGCGAGGTGCTGTCGACCGACCTGCATCAGATCGAGCAGTCGGCGCGCGTCTGCCAGCGGATATTCGACGGCATGCTGCAACTGGCGCGTTCCGGGGTGCGGCCGCAGGAAAAGGCGACCCTCGCGCGCGTGCTCCAGGGGCCGCTGGGAATCCTGGCGACCCGCATCCGGCGCGCCGGCGTCGCGCTCGAGGTCCGCATCCCCGACGACCTGCCGGAGATCAACGCCAGCCGTGGCGGGCTGGATCAGCTCTTCCTGAACCTGTTCACCAACGCCATCGACGCCATGCCGGCCGGCGGCAAGCTGCGGGTCTCGGCGCGCTCGCTCGGCGAACGGGTCGAGGTGAAGGTCGGCGACACCGGCGAGGGGATCGCGGCCGAGCAGCTGAAGCGGATCCACGAGCCGTTCTACACCACCAAGGAGGAGGGGTTCGGCCTCGGTCTCGCGATCTGTCGCTCGATCCTGTGGGAGAACGGCGGCGACATGCAGGTCGACAGCGCCCCCGGTCGCGGGACGACCGTCACGCTGACCCTGCCGGCGGCGACCGCCGCGGCCGCGCCGCCGCCGCGGCCCGCCGCCGCGCCGCGATCGGCAGCGCCCGCGAAGATCGAAGCGCCGCGGAAGGAGGCCCCGGCGCGCGCACCGGCGCGATCCAGGCGCCGCCGCGCCCGCACCCGGCCGCGCACCCGCCGGGTCGCCTCCGATGAAGGCGGCCGCCGGTGAAGCCGCTGCACGGCCGCATCCTGGTGGTCGACGACGAGCCGCCGATGCTGCGCACCGTCGAGCGGATCCTCGCTCCGGGGCACACCGTGCGCGGTTTCGCCTCGGAGAAGGAGGCGCTCGCCGCCTTCCGCCGCGAGGCGTTCGACGTCGCCATCATCGACATCCGCATGCCCGGGATGGATGGCTTCGAGCTGACCCGCGCCCTCAAGCAGGAGAAACCCGACACCGAGGTGATCCTGGTCACCGGCTCGATCTCCGACCTCGACGAGAAACTGGTCCGCTCGGTGCAGGAGCGGGCCGGGTTCTTCATCACCAAGCCCTTCTCGCGCGCGGTGCTGACCTCGCTGGTCGAGCGCTGCCTCGAGATCCGTGCCCTCGAGCGCGAGCGCGCCGACCTGGTGCGCCGCCTGACCGAGGATCTCGAGCGGGCCCGCCGCTTCCAGCTGGCGCTCCTGCCCCGCGACCTGCCGAAGTCGTTCGGCCCGATCCGGGTGGCGGCGGCGCACCAGTCGTGCGACGAGGTGGGGGGCGACCTCTACGACGTGGTGCCGCTCGACGACGATGGCCTGCTGCTCCTGGTCGCCGACGTCGCCGGGCACAGAATGGCCGCGACCCTGGTCACCGGGATGATCAAGACCGCGGTCCAGCGATCGCTCCAGGACAAGGTCGATCTGGCGGCCGCGGCGCAGGCGGTGCTCCAGACCCTGGCGCCCCTGAGCCAGCACCGGATGATCACGCTCTTCGTCGCCGTCGCCGATCCGCGCCGCAAGACGCTCGACTACCTCAACGCCGGCCACCCGCCGCCGATCCTGTGGAGCGCCGACGGCGCGCGCGACGCGCTCGACGCGACGACGCCGTTGCTGTCGTTCGGCATCCCGATCGCGAAGGAGCCGGTGCGCCGCCGCCCCTTCGGCCCCGGCCAGCGCCTGGCGGTCTATTCCGACGGCCTGTACGAAGTGCGCGACCCGTCGGGGAAGGAGTACGGCCGCGAGCGCCTGCTCGCCGATCTGATCGGCGACCGGGGCCGGCTCGACCCGATCCCGGAGCGGGTCATGCAGGCGACCCGCGCGCACGCCGGCGGCCGCCCGCCCGAGGACGATCTCACCCTGCTTCTCGCCGAGTTCGCCAGGGGCTGATCAGTCGGTCCCGTCCGCCGTCGTATACTCGCCCCCCTCCGCGAGCACGCGCGCCCGTAGCTCAACTGGATAGAGCATCAGACTTCGGATCTGAGGGTTGGGGGTTCGA
>DATKFL010000389.1:0-3542 GCA_035511355.1 Dongiaceae bacterium | reverse complement strand
ACGAACCCCGACCGCACCGGCGTCAGGCGGAGGTCCTGCGCATCGTAGACGTCGGGCCACGAGTCGGTCCCCTTCTCGAAGGCGTCGTACCCGACCGTCATCCCTTCCGGACCGGTCTTCGCCATGGTCGGGGAGTCGAGGTAGCAGGCGAGGTAGGCCTTGCGGTCCTTGTGGCGGATCGTGTCGAGGTTGGCCTCGAAGAGCCGGCGCGCCGCCGCGACGTCGTCGCCACCCGCGGCCGGTTTGTCGGCCGCCGGCGATTTCGGCGCCGCAATCGCCGGCCCGGGGACGATGAAACCCGACGCCGCGAGGGCCGCGACAACGCCCGCGGCCCGCAGCCACTCTGTCGCCGGCCTCACCGCACGCCCTTGGTCTTGCCGTGCTTCAGGAACGTGCCCTTCTCCAGCTCGTCGAACGCCTCGCGCAACTGCGCCTGGGTGTTCATGACGATCGGGCCGTACCAGGCGACCGGCTCCTTGAGCGGCTTGCCGCTCACCAGGAGGAACCGGATGCCGTCCTTCCCCGCCTCGACCGTCACCTCGTCGCCGCTGTCGAAGAGAACGAGCGACCGGTTGTCGACTTCGGTCGGCGGCTTGGCGCCGAACCAGCCTTCTCCCTCGGTCGGCACCGCCAGCGGCGTCGAGGCGTTGCAGAACTTCCCCTCCCCCTCGAAGACGTAGGCGAAGGCGTGTCGCGCCGTTTCCACCGGAAGGCTCGTGCGCTTTCCCGCCGGCACGCTGATGTCGAGATAGATCGGATCGGCCGCCACCTGGTCGACCGCGCCCTTCTTCCCGGCGAACGAGCCGCAGATGATCCGCACCCTCGTGCCGTCGTCTTCGGTGTGCACCGGGATCTCGGCCGATTTCACTTCCTGGTAGCGGGGCGTCGTCATCTTGAGGGACGACGGCAGGTTGGCCCAGAGCTGGAAGCCGTGCATCCAGCCGCGCGGGTCCCCCTTCGGCATCTCCTGGTGGATGATCCCGCTCCCCGCCGTCATCCACTGCACGTCGCCGGCGGCGATGACTCCCTTGTTGCCGATGCTGTCGCCATGCTCGACCGAGCCGGCCAGCACGTAGGTGATCGTCTCGATGCCGCGGTGCGGGTGCCACGGGAAGCCGGCGAGGTAGTCGTCCGGGTTCTCGTTGCGGAAATCGTCGAGCAGCAGGAAGGGATCGAAGTCGGAGGTGTTGCCGAACCCGAAGGCGCGGCGCAGGTGCACGCCGGCCCCCTCGAGAGTCGGCTTCGACTTCACCAGTCGCTTGATCGTCCGGACCGCCATCGGCGTCGCTCCTTTCGGCTCAGCGCTCGGCCTGTAGGTGCGCTTCGACGAACCAGAGATCCTTGTCGAGGCTGCGCGACACCTCGGTGAAGATGTCGGCGGTGTCCTTGTCGTTCACCTCGTCGGCCTGGTCGATCGACTTCCTGATGTTCTCGCCGAACCAGGCGATGGCGCGCGACAGCGCTTCGACGTGCTCGCGTCCCGACGAGATGGTCAGGGAGTAATCGGGCATCTGCGAGCGCTTCGCGACCGCCTTGACCGTGCCTTCGGCCGTGCCGCCCAGCTGGATGATCCGCTCCGCGATCAGGTCGGCATGCTCGCCGGCATGCTCGTACACCTGGTCGAACAGCTCGTGCAGCGCGATGAAGTTCGGCCCTTTCACGTTCCAGTGCGCCTGCTTCGCCTGCGCTTCGAAATCGATCGCCTCGGCCAGCCGGTCCTGCAGGAGCGCGGCGACCTGCACGCGGACTTTCTCGGGGATGTCGTTCCTGGTCTTGTGCATGGGCTTCTCCTTGCGGTTGATGCCGGTCATTCTACTCACTCCCCCTCGTATTTCCCCCCCACCATGACGACCGGGGCCTCCGGGTTGTAGCGCGGGTTCCTGACCGTCGGCAGGACGGCGCCGATCGAGGCGCGCCAGTCGAGGAGGAGCGTCGAGAGCTCCTTCGCCTTGTCGGCGTTCGACGCGGCGAGATTGGTTTTCTCTCCCGGATCGCGGCCGAGGTCGTACATCTCGATCGTGTCGTCCTCGAACTTCTCGATCAGCTTCCAGTCCCCGACCCGCACCACCGAGCAGGGGGTCGCGCCGAACGGCCCCCGCCGGCCGGCGTCGGGATCCATGTAGCCCGGGAAGTGCCAGTAGATCGCCCGGCCGCGGAGGTCGTCCTTCCCCTGCAGGAGCGACACCAGGCTGTCGCCGTCGAGGATCTGCCCCGGGCGGACCCGCACGTGTGCCATCTGAAGAATGGTCGGGAACAGGTCGACGCCGCTCACCGGGGTGTCGGTGACGCTCCCGGCCGGCGTCTTCCCGGGCCAGCGGACCGCCATCGGCACGCGCAGGCCCCCTTCATAGAAGCTCCCCTTGGCGCCGCGCAACGGCCCCATCGAGGTCACGTCGGCGACGCCGCCGTTGTCCGAGAGAAAGAAGACGACCGTCGACGACGCCAGGCCGAGCCGGTCGAGCGTGTCGAGGATCGCGCCGACGCCCTGATCGAGACTCTCGATCATCGCGGCGTAGACCGGCTCGTCCTGTCCCTGGCTTCCGGCCTTCGCCTTGTACTTGTCGATCAGCTCCCGCTTCGCCTGCAGCGGCGTGTGCACGGCGTAGTGGGACAGGTACAGGAAGAACGGCCGTTGCGCGTTCGCGGTGATGAACTTGATCGCCTCGTTGGTCAGCCGGTCGGTCAGGTACTCGCCGACCGGTCCGTCCTGCAGCTCGACGATGCCGTACGGGCTGAAGTACGAGCCGAGGTGGCCGTTGTGGTTCCCGCCGGCGTTCAGGTCGAATCCCTGGGCGCGCGGCCCCGCCCCGGGATCGTCCCCGAGGTGCCATTTGCCGATGCTGGCGCTGACGTAGCCCGCGCTCTTGAGCGCCTCGGGGATCGTGATCACCGAGCGCTTGAGCTCCGTCGCGTTCGGGACCGGGACCCAGCGGCGCAGGTGCGCCGGCCCGCGCTCGGCGCTGCCGACCGTGTAGACCCCGTGCCGCGGCGGGTATTCGCCCGACAGGAGGCTGGCGCGGCTCGGGGCGCAGACCGGGGAGTTGGCATAGGCGCTTCGGAAGACCATGCCCGCCCGGGCGAGCCGGTCGAGGTTGGGCGTCTCGTAGTACCGGCTCCCCTGGAAGCCGGTGTCCATCCAGCCGAGGTCGTCGGCATAAATAATGATGAAGTTCGGGCGGTTCCCGGCTGCCCCCCCGGGCGGCCCGGCCGGACCGTCGGGCCGGGTGTCGGGCGGCGCTTCGACGGGGACGTCGGCCTGGAGCAGCCCCACCTGGACCAGGCAGAGAACGAGGCAACCGAGCACCAGACGTCGCATCCCACCGACTATACCCGAGCACCCCCCGGGCGCCGCGGCGGATCGCCGGTCCGGCAGCCTCCCATGGTGGCGCGCAGCTTGTTGTGGGATCGCACGAAACTTCACCAGGGAAAGGGCTTAGCCAGCCGGCCGAGTTGCGCCGCAGGCGGGGGCCTCACTTCCGGCCCCTGCCCTCGGAAGCACTCCGGCACGAGCAACAAGCTGCGCGCCACCATGAATCCTATTG
>DATKFL010000388.1:0-7298 GCA_035511355.1 Dongiaceae bacterium | reverse complement strand
CGGATCGGATCGGGCCGCGGCTCTCCGGCTCGGACGGGCATGCGGCGGCGATCGTCTGGACCCAGGAGGAGTTCCGCCGCGACGGGCTCGATCGGGTGCGCGCCGAGAAAGTCATGGTGCCGCACTGGGTGCGCGGCGAGGAGCGCGCCGAGATCGTCGCGCCGGTCGCGTTGCGCCTGACCGCGACGGCGCTCGGCGGATCCGAGCCGACCCCGCCCGACGGCGTCACCGCCGAGGTGGTCGAAGTCGACTCGCTCGAGGCGCTGGCCGCGCGCGGCGACGCGGTGCGCGGGAAGATCGTCCTCTTCAATCGACAGACAGTGCGCGATCGCGAGGGGGCCGGCTACGTCGCCACCTCTCCCCTCCGCCACAAAGGGCCGTCCGAGGCGGCGCGCCGCGGCGCCGTCGCGACGATGGTGCGTTCGCTCGGCACGCTGCGCGCCCGGCTGCCGCACACCGGGAGCCTTTCGTACACCGACGACGCGCCGCGCATCCCGGCGGCGGCGATCACCGAGGAGGACGCCGACCTCCTGCACCGGCTCCTCGAAGCGGGCGGTCCGGTGCGGGTGCGCCTGACCCTCGGCTGCCGCAACCTCCCGGACGTGGAGTCGGCGAACGTCGTCGCCGAGCTGCGCGGCCGCGCCAAGCCGGACGAGGTCGTCCTGATCGGCGCGCATCTCGACTCGTGGGATCTCGGCCAGGGTTCCATCGACGACGGCGCCGGGGTCGCCATCGTGATGGAGGCGATGCGCCTGCTGCGCCGGCTCGACCTGCTCCCCGATCGCACCGTGCGCGCGGTCCTGTACGCGAACGAGGAGAACGGCCTGCGCGGCGGCAAGGGGTACGTCGAGGCGCACAGGGACGAGCTGCCGCGCCACGTCGCCGCCGTCGAGTCCGACAGCGGCGGCGCCGCGCCGATCGGCCTGCGGGTCGTGCTCGCGCCGGGCGACGAGGAGCGGTTGCGGCGCCTCGCCACGAGCATGGCGCCGCTCGGCGCCGGCGAGGTCTCGGCGCGCGAGGGGGGCGGCGCCGACATCGGCCCGCTCAAGCCGTTCGGGGTGCCGCTGATCGGCCTGCGCCAGGACATGACCGGGTACTTCGACTGGCATCACTCCGCCGGCGACACGCTCGACAAGGTCGACCCGGCCACGCTCGCCGCGAACGCCGCCGCGATGGCCTATCTCGCCTGGGCGCTGGCCCGCCTCGACCCGCCGCTCGCGCGCCTGCCGCCGGAGGCTGCACCGGCGGCGCATTGAGTCCGAAGTCGCCGCTCCCGATCGACGCGCATCTCGACGAGCTGGTCGCCGCCGTGCGCGCGCACCGCGCCCTGGTCGTCGTCGCGCCCCCGGGCGCCGGCAAGACGACCCGGCTGCCGCCGGCGCTCATGGACGACGGGCCGGTGATCCTGCTGCAACCGCGGCGGGTCGCCGCGCGCGCCATCGCGCGGCGGATCGCGAGCGAGACCGGCGCGACCCTCGGCGAGGAGGTCGGCTGGCAGGTCCGCTTCGAGCGGCAGTTCACGCCGCGCACCCGCCTGCTGGTCGCGACCGAGGGGATCCTGACCGCGCGCTTCCAGGAAGACCCGCTCCTCTCCGGTTTCCGGACCGTGGTGCTGGACGAGTTCCACGAGCGATCGATTCACGCCGACCTCGGCATCGCGCTGGCGCGCCAGGCGCTGCGGGCGCGCGACGATCTGCGCGTCGTCGTGATGTCGGCGACCCTGGATGCGGCGCGGGTCGCGGAGTTCCTCGGCGGCTGCCCGGTGCGAACGATCCCGGGGCGGCCGCATCCGGTCAGCCTCGAGTACGCGCCCGGGAAGCCGATCGAGACCGCGGTCGGCGAGGCGCTGGCCCGGCCGGGAGGGCACGTGCTGGTCTTCCTTGCCGGGGCGCCGGAGATCCGCCGCGCCGGCGAGCGACTCGGCGGGCCGGCCGCCGGGGGCGGCGCGCTGGTGCTGCCGCTGCACGGTTCGCTCGACGCCGAGGCGCAGGAGGCGGCGCTCGCGCCGAGCGACCGGCGCAAGGTGATCCTGGCGACCAACATCGCGGAGACCTCGCTCACCATCGACGGCGTCACCGAGGTGATCGACACCGGCCAGCACAAGGTGCTGCGCCACGATCCGGCAGTCGGGATCGACCGGCTGGAGACCGAGCGGATCCCGCGCGACGCCGCCGATCAGCGCGCCGGGCGCGCCGGCCGCACCGCTCCCGGAAGGGCGGTGCGTCTCTGGGACGAGCGCGACCTCCTGCGCGACGCGCGCGAGCCGGAGATCGCCCGCGTCGATCTCGCCTCGACCTTCCTCGACCTGCTCGCCTGGGGCGGCGACCCGCTGGCGTTCGAGTGGTTCGAAGCGCCGCCGGTCGACCGCGCCGCGAGCGCGATGACCCTCCTGGGGCTGCTCGGCGCCGCGGCGGACGGAAAGATCACGCCGCTCGGCTGCGCGCTCGGGCGCTTCCCGCTCCACCCGCGCCTCGCGCGCCTTCTCCTCGATGCCGGTGGATCGGAGATCGCGGCCGCCGCATGCGCCGTCCTGTCGGAGAACTGGACGCCGCGTCGCGACGACGCCCCGGCGCCGACCACCGATTCGGATCTGCTGCTGCGCGCCGACCACCTCGCCGAGGCGCCGCATCGAGTGAGACGCGCCGCGGCCGAGCTGCGCGAGACCGCGCGCCGGGCGATCGGCCCGGGCGCCGGGGGCGCCGATCTCTTGCGCGCCGCGTTCGCCGCCTGGCCCGATCGGGTGGCGCGCCGCCGCGAGCCGGGCTCGCCGCGCTTCGTCCTCGCCTCGGGGACCGGCGCGACGCTCGGGCGGGAGAGCGGCGTGCGCGGCCCCGAGTTCGTGGTCGCGATCGACGTCGTCGCCGGGACACGCCCCGCCGGCGCACGCGGCCCAGGCGCGCACGGCGCCGGCGGCGAGGCAATCCTCCGCATGGCCAGCCGGATCGAGCGCGACTGGATCGTCCCGACCCGCCGCGCCGTGACACATCGATTCGACGCCGCGAGCGGCGCGGTGCGCGCCGTCGAGCAGGCCTTCTTCGGCGATCTCGTGGTGCAGGAGGCGCCGATTGCTCCCGACCCCGAGGCGGCGGCGGCCATCCTGGCGGCGACGCTCCTGGAACGCGGCCTGGGCGAGGAAGGGGAAGGCCTGATCCACCGCCTGCGGTTCGCCGGGATCGAGGCCGATCGCGCCGCGCTCGCGCGCGCCGCCTGCGCGGGGAGGACGACGCTCCCCGATCCTCCCGACCTGGCTTCCGGGCTGGCGCGTGCCGCGCGCGCCGACCTCGATCGGCTCGCCCCCGCGACGCTGCCGCTCCCGAGCGGCCGCAGCGCCCGCCTCGACTACCGCCCCGACGGCAGTGTCGTCGCCTCGGTGAAGCTGCAGGAGCTTTTCGGATTGGGCGAGACGCCGCGCCTCGGCGCGCGCCGCGAGCCGGTCACCTTCGCGCTGCTCGCCCCGAACGGCCGCCCGGTGCAGACGACGCGCGACCTCGCGTCGTTCTGGCGCACGGCCTACCAGGAAGTCCGGCGGGAACTGCGCGGCCGCTATCCGAAGCACCCCTGGCCGGAAGATCCCTGGACCGCGACGCCGACGCATCGCACGACCCGCCGGCCGAAGCGCTGACCTAGCGGGCGGCGGCGCTCGCGGTCGCGGACCCGCCGAGATCGAGCATCCAGAGATCGGCCTCGAGCTCGCGCTCGGCGATGTAAATCGTGTGGCCGTCGCGGCTGGTCGTCAAGGAAAAGCCGTCGAACTCGCCGCGCAGATCGATCGGGATCGGGTGCGCCTCGCGGGTCACTCGATCGACCATCAGGATCGCATGCCCGGACTGGCGCGAGTAGAGGAGGTGACGGCCGTCCGGCAGCCAGGACGGGTACGAGCCGGTGTCGGTCAGTTTCACGTAGCGGTGGGTCGCGATCTCGTAGAGCCAGATGCCGCCCGGCTCGTCGCCGCCGGTCCCCTGGTTGTGTCCCGCCACGAACGTCCCGTCGGGCGAGAAGCTGCTCGGGACGAAGTTGTAGATCTCGGGAGGCGGCGGCGCCGCATCCTCGGCCTGATGCCCCCCCAGAGGGTACGGAACCAGCTTCATCGGCCGCCGCGAACTGGCCGACATCGTGGCGATCAGGTCGCCCTTCGGCGACCAGGTGTTGTAGACGGTGTTCGGCTCGCCTCCCTCGAGCACCTGAAGGTCGCTGCCGTCGGAGCGCACGGTGTAGATGCGGTACTCGCCGTCGCGGTCCGACGCGAAGGAGATGCGGTCCCCCTTCGGCGACCAGCGCGGGATGCGGTTCCGCGACTCGGAGACCGCGACGCTGCGGCGCGACGAACCGTCGAGCGCGCTCACCACCACCTCCTCGCGCACGATCCCCGGCCGGTCGCCCGAGACCCGCGACGTGTAGGCGATCTCCTTCCCGTCGGGCGAGGTGTCGACCCAGAGCATCGGGCTCGAGGAGCGCAGGAGCACCACCGGGTCGACGGTCGCGCGGGCGTGCGCCGCGTCGAGCGTGATCCGGCGCAGCGACTGGAACAGGGCCGAACCGACCGCGACCAGGCGCCGTCCGTCGTTCCCGACACTGATGGAATGGATCTCGGCGCCGACGCCGGCGGTGACCGGCTCCGGCTCGCCGAGCGTCTTGCCGGTCGCCTCGTCGATCGGCACGCGCCAGATGTTCACGCTGCCGCCGCGCTGGCTCGAGAAGTAGAGGGCTCGCCCGTCGGGAGCCCAGACCGGGTTGAAGTCGATCGGCGGATCGTGGGTCACCGCGACCGGCGTTCCCCCCTCGGCGGGAATCGTCCAGATGTCGCGCTGGCCGCCGCCGATCGGAATCGCCCAGAAGGCGATCCGCTTCCCCGAAGGCGACCAGGAAGGCTGCACCGAATCGCCGTCGAACACCGTCGTGACCTTGCCGTTGGCCACGTCGATGACCAGGAGCTGGCTGCGCGCCGGGCGCGCCGTCGGGTCGGTGTAGTCGCTGCTGGCCGCGGCCAGACGCCTGCCGTCGGGCGACCAGCAGGGGCGGTATCCCACGGCGCTGACCCGCACCACCGACTCCCCGGTCGCCCCCATCACGAAGAGGCCGCCGCCGTCGCGCTCCGACCGGAAGGCGATTTTCGATCCGTCGGGGGAGAAGGCCGGCTCGATGTCCTCGTCGGGCGTACCCGCGGTCAGGTTGGTCGGCAGGCTGCCGCCGACCCGCAGGAGGTAGATGTCCATGTTGCCGGTAGCGCGCGACGCGTAGGCGACGGTTTTCCCGTCCGGCGACAGGCTCGGCATGACCTCCTCGCCCGGAACGTCGGTCAGCTTCAGTTGCGTCTTCGCGAGCGCGCCGCCGCCGATCCCGCCGCCCGCCGTTGTGCCGACGGCTCCCGCGCCGCCGCCCAGCCGCCCCGTGGTCGCAAGCCCCGCGACGACGAGGACCGCCGCCGCGACTGCGCCGGCGAGCGCCGGTTGCCAGAACGGTCGCGCGCCCACAGCACCGGCGGCCGCGCCACCCGCGCCGCCCGCCGGCATCTCCAGCGCCCCCGACTCCATCTCGCGCCGCAGATCGATCAACTGGTTGCGCACGTCCTGCGCGCTCTGGGTGCGCTCGTCGACGTTCTTCACCAGGCACTGCCGCACGATCCGCCCGAGATGCCGCGGCAGGCCGCTGTTCACGACGCTGACCGGCTTCGGAGCGTCGCGCAGGATCGACGACACCAAGGAGGCCGGGCTGTCGCCGGTGAACGGCCGATTGCCGGTCGCCATCTCGTACAGCACGATCCCGAGCGAGAAGAGATCGGTGCGGTGGTCGACCGCCTTCCCCTCGACCTGCTCCGGCGACATGTAGGCGACCGTGCCGACGATGATTCCCTGACCCGTCAGGTGCTGGGTCGGCAGAACGCTTTGCGACCCCCCCGCCGGCGCCGGGTCGTCCTTCAGTTTCGCGAGCCCGAAGTCGAGCACCTTGAGCCGGCCGTCGGCGCCGATGACGATGTTGTCCGGCTTGAGATCGCGGTGCACGACGCCGGCGCGGTGCGCCGCCGCCACCGCGTCGGCGAGCGGCACGGCAAGCTCGAAGAAACGACCGATCGGCAGGGGCCCCGAAGCGAGCAGGGTCGAGAGCGGCTTCCCCTCGACCAGCTCCATCGTCATGAAGGCGATCCCCTCGGCCTCTTCGACCGAGAAGACCACGACGATGTTCGGATGGCTCAACGCCGCGACCGCGGTCGCCTCGCGCTCGAAGCGCGCGCGCCGCGTCGGGTCCGCCGCGAGCGCCGACGGCAGGACCTTGAGGGCCACCTTGCGGCGCAGTTTCAGATCCTCGGCGGCGTACACCTCGCCCATGCCGCCGGCGCCGACCTTCTCGAGAATCCTGTAGTGGCTGAGTGTCCGACCGATCACGCTGTCGCCCCGGGTGACGCCCGTCGCCAGCGCGTCGGCGGGATTCTAGCGCGCTTCGTCTCAGGCGTGCGGCTTCCCGCTTCCCGATGGCTTGCCGTGCGGATTTCCCGGCTTGCCGTGCGAAGTCGGATTGCCCTGCGGAGCATGCTGGTCGTGCGGCGCGGACTTGCCGTGCGCGCCCGACGAGGGCGGAGCGGGCCTACCGTACCCGCCCGACGACGGCGGAACGGGGTTGCCGTACCCGTGCGACGACGGCGGGGCCGGCTTGTCGTATCGATGCGACGACGGCGGAGCGGGTGGACGCTGCGCCTGCCGCGCCGGCGGTGCCGCCGCTCCATGGTTCTGCCGCGGGTCGAGCCCGGTGATGCGCCGGTCCTGGGTCACCGGCGTGCGGCTGTCGCGGATCGGACGGGAAACGGCGACCGCGCCCTGCCCGTGGCCCGACGCGACCGCGATCCGGGATCGATCGTGGACGCCACCCGGCGCCGCTCGCGGCACCGCCTCGATTGGCACCCTTCGGATCGGGCGGCCGCCGGCGCGCTCGATGACCGCCGGATCGGGACCGCGATTCACCACGAGGTTGTCCCGAATTGCCAGGTTGTCGACGAGCCGGGTCTCGTGGACGAGCGCCCTGCCGCGGCTCTCCGACACCGCGTGCCGGCCGACCGCCACGTCGCAGAAGTGTCCGGCGGGGACGAACAGGAACGGGCCGGCCGGCGCGGCGTGGGCGAACGACACGCCGATCGCGAACCGTGGCGAGACCGGGGCCCAGCCGATGTAATCGGGTCCGGTGCGGAACACCACCCAGGCCGGCGCCCAGACGTCGCCCGGCACCCAGACCCATCCGAAGACCGGATCCGGGTACCAGGTCCCGTAGTGATACGGGATGGCGCCCCAGGGGTAGTCCGAGACCCAGGT
>DATKFL010000387.1:0-4282 GCA_035511355.1 Dongiaceae bacterium | reverse complement strand
GTCGGCACGCGGCTCGACGAAGACCGTACCGGTGGGGCGGCCGCTCCGGACCGGCCGCCAGGTGAGCCGGAAGTCGCGGTCGGGGGAGGCGCCGGGGGTCGTGGCGATGCTGTAGGAGGCGCCGCCGCCGGCGACGGCATCGCCGGTGGCGCTCTCGCCAGTCACCGTGATCCGATGCGAGGGCGAGACGATGGGGGCCGCTTCGAACCCGGGATCGAGGACGACCCGGACCGAGAGCGCCGGCGCTTTCGGCGCCGCGGCCGGCACGAAGCAGCCTTCCGGACCCGAAGCGCGCGAACCGGGCGGCGGCAGGTCGGGGGCGAAGCGCGGCGTCCAGGTGAGCGGCAGCGCGAACGAGAACTCCCCCTCGCTCCAGGCGGCCTCGTCGAACCAGTTGAGCGCCACGGCGACCGATTCGCCGGGGTTGATGCCGGCGATGCTGGTCTTGAACAGGCCGCGGCGGGCGAATTCGACCAGCCCCGCCTTGCGCCCCGACCCCTTCGCCGCCTCGTAGGTGGCGCGCGCCTCGGCGCGCTCCCGCACCGTCGAACGGATGATCCGGTCGCCGACCCGCAGCTCGAACGAGTCGACCGCGGCCCGCTCGCCGAGCGGGAAGACATACAGCGCTTCGATGACCCGGTCGGAGTCGTTGGTGAAGGTCTGCCGGAGCGTCCCCTGCACCAGGATGCCGGTGACCCGCACCTCGGCGTCGATCGACAGCGTCGGGAGCGGCACGAGGCCGGCGGCGCCCTTCGCGTACATCGCCCCGGTCCCGGGGTCGGGCGGCGGGGCCGTGACGGGCGGCGGCTCGACCGCCGCGAACAGCGGCGCGAGCGCGAAGGCCGTCAGGGACAGGAGCATTCCGAACGGGGCGGGGAACCAGGCCGGTCGACGAGTCATCGCGCGTCCTCCACGGAGTGCGGGACGCACAAGGCGAAATCCGTGCCGTCGCCAATATCAATGAATGTGCCGCCGCGCCGCGGCGGCGCGTGGGCGGCGGGACACGCTCCGTGGATCGGGCGACACGGCGACGCCGGCCGGGGCGGCGCGGACGGTGCGCCGGCGGCGCGCCGGCGTGCGGCTCAGCGCACCTGCGCGCGCAGGCGCTGCGAGGCGTTGCGGCTGGCGACGATGCGCGACCCGTCCTTCAGGATGATGATCAGGCGGCGCTCGTCGAATGACCGGATCTGCTCGACGTGATCGAGGTTGACGATGTGCGCCCGGTGCACCCGCTGGAAGCGCTCGGGATCGAGGTGGGTCTCCAGCTCGTTCAGGGTGACGCTGATGAGCGAGACCCGGCCGGCGGCATGCACCGAGACGTAGTCCTCCGCCGCCTCGAACCGGACCACCTCGGCGAGCGGGATCGGCACGATCCGGTCACCGCTCTTGGCGAACAGGCGCCGGAGCGGCGTGGCGCCGAGTCCGGAGGGGACGGCGCCGCCCGGACCCGCCGGGATCGGGGAGTCGGTCGGACCGCCGGGGCGCGGCAATCCGCCCGCGCCCTGGACGGTGGCGCCTTCCTGGATCCGCCGCCGCACCCGCTCGAGGGTCGCCAGGAAACGTTTCCGTCCGAACGGCTTCACCAGGTAGTCGACCGCCTCGAGCTCGAACGCCGACACCGCGTACCGGTCGTACGCCGTCGTGAAGACGACCGCGGGCTTGTGCCGGATCCGCTCGATGACTTGAAGCCCGGTCAGCCCCGGCATCTTGACGTCGAGGAAGACCAGGTCCGGCTTCAGCGCGTCGATCAGTCGCGCCGCGTCGGTGCCGTTCTCCGCCTCGCCGACGCACTCGATCCCCTCCACCCCCGACAGGAAGTCGCGCAGCGTGCGCCGCCCGAGCGGCTCGTCCTCGGCGATCAGCGCGCGGATCATCGCAGCTCCGCCGGCAGATCGATGAGGACGTGGAACCCCGCGCCGGGCGTCGAGCGCAGCTCGAAGCGCGCGTCGCGGCCGTAGATCGCCTCGAGCCGCTGGCGCACCAGGCGCACCCCGAGGCCGCGGCTCTCGTCGACCGCGTCGGCGGTCGCGCCCGGCCCGTCGTCGTCGACCCGGAGGCGGAGCCTCCCGTCCGTGAGCCGCGCCTCGATCGTCAGATCGCCGCCCTCCGGGCGGGGTGCGATCGCGTGCCGCACCGCGTTCTCGACCAGCGGCTGCAGGATGAAGGCGGGGACCATCACGTCGAGCGCGCCGGGGTCGGCGTCGGTGCGGGCGCGCAGGCGCCGGGTCAGCCGCAGGGTCTCGAGCGCCAGGTAGTCGGTCACGAATTGCCACTCCTCGGCGAGCCGGACGCGGTCGCGGCCCTCCTCCTGCGTGCGCAGGGCGTAGCGCATCAGGTCGCCGAACTGCTCGAGCGCCATCTCGGCGGCGGTCTGATCGCTCCGGATCAGGGCGAGCAGCGAGTGCAGCGTATTGAAGAGGAAGTGAGGATTCAACTGCGCCCTCAGGGAGCGCAGCTCGGCCTCGGTCTGCAGGGCCCGGGCGCGGTCGGCGCGCTCCACCTCCTCGCGCAGCCGCCGCGCCGCGCCGATCGACCAGCCGAGACTGCCGATCGCGGCGAACACCAGGAACGACGTCAGCCCCATCCAGGCGAGGTGCGCGACCGGAAGGAACTGCGGCCGCCGGCCGCTCAACACCATGTCGAGCGCCACCAGGCTGCACTTGCCGAGCACGGCGAGCGGGATGCCGACGAGCGCCACCCACGCGAAGGTCGCCGGTCGCGGCGCCGGCCGTTTGCCGGAGCGATCGACGTACCAGAGCGCGAGCGCGCCGAGGAGGGCGTCCGGAAGCGCGTTCGCGAACGCGCCGCGGATCGCGATCGAGATGCTCATCGTCTCGGTCGACACGAACGCCAGGATGAAGGTGCCGATGTACGGCAGCCAGGCCGCGGTGTACAGCAGCCAGAAGCGGGTGCGGGCCGCGGCGCTCACAGGAGGACGATCAGGACGAACAGGACGATGAGAACGCGGAGCGTCTCGGTCGACATCGTGTCGGCCCTCCCGCCGGCGCCGCCCCGGAAGGCCGGGGGACTCGATGAGTCTCCGGCCTCCGGGGCGGCCGCGGAAGCGGCTCTCCGGCGAGAGGGCGCCCGGGCCCGCCGAACGGGCGGGCCGATCCCGGGTGCGGCAGCCCTGCCGGGCCTAGTTCCCGCCTCCCTTGGCCAGGATGCTGTGACGCCGGCCGTAGAAGAAATAAATGGCCATCCCGAGGATCAGCCAGACGGTCAGCCGCACCCAGTTCTCCGGTGGCAGCGAGAACATCAGCAGCAGGCAGAGCCCGATGCCGAGGATTGGCGTCAGCGGCACGAACGGGGCGCGGAACGGCCGCTCGGCTTCGGGGTGCTTCTTGCGCATCACCATGACCGCGCCGCAGACGATGACGAACGCCAGGAGCGTGCCGATGTTCACCAGTTCCGCCAGGATGCGCAGCGGCACGAGCGCCGCCACGGTGCCGACGAAAATGCCGGTCAGGATGGACGCCTTGTAGGGGGTGCGGAACTTCTCGTGCACCGCGGCGAAGAACGAGCGCGGCAACAGGCCGTCACGCGCCATCGCCATCAGGATGCGCGGCTGGCTGAGCATCATCACCAGGAGCACCGAGGTGATCCCGGTGAGGGCGCCGATCGAGATCAGAAAATGCGCCCAGGGGAGCCCGACGCGTCCGAAGGCGTCGGACACCGGCGCGTCGATGTTGATCTGGTCGTACTTCACCATCCCGGTGAGCACCGCCGCCACCGCGATGTAGAGCAACGTGCAGAGGATGAGCGACACGATGATGCCGATCGGCACGTCGCGCTTCGGGTTCTTCGCCTCCTCCGCCTGGGTCGACACGGCATCGAATCCGATGTAGGCGAAGAAGATCACCGCCGCCCCGGCCATCATGCCCAGCGGCTCTCCGCCGGCGCCGGTCTGCCCCATCAGGGTCTTGCCGAAGAACGAGATGCCGGTGAGGCCGTACGGCGCGAACGGGATCCAGTTCTGGGGGTTGACGTAGAACGCCCCGACCGTGATCACGAAGAGCACGATGGCCAGCTTGATGAGCACCATGACGCCGTTGAAGCTGGCGCTCTCCTTGATGCCCACGACCAGGAGGATGGTGACCAGCGCCGTGATGAGCACGGCCGGCAGGTCGAACCAGGCGCCGGTCGACACCAGGTGTCCGATCACCGGGTCGTAGTCGAACGGCGATCGCGACAGTACCCCCGGGATGTGAATCCCGAGCAGGCCGATGAAGTCCTGGAAATAGTGCGACCAGCCGTGCGCGACGGTCGAGGAGGCGACCGC
>DATKFL010000386.1:0-2169 GCA_035511355.1 Dongiaceae bacterium | reverse complement strand
CGCCGATCCCGATCGGGGTGATCCAAGGATGAGCGGCGCCGCGCATCCGCCGGTGGCGCGCGTCACCGTTCCGGAGCGGGTCGAACGCCTGCGCCGCTTCACCGGCCGGCGGGCCTATCTCTGGCGCGACGGCGTGCGCTGGCGGTCGCGCACCTACGGCGAGCTCCGCGTCCGGGCGCAGGGGGCGGCCGCCGCTTTCCGCGCCGCCGGTCTGGGCCCCGGCGACCCGATCGTCGTGCAGGGGCCCGATCATCCCGACACCATCGAGGCGATTCTCGGCGCCTTCCTGGCCGGCGGCGTGGTGGTGCCGCTCGAGGAGTCGACCCAGGCGCCGTTCCGGGATCTCGTGACCGCGAAGGTCGGAGCGCGCCTGTTCGTGGCTCCGGGCTCGATCGCGCCGCCCCCCGGGAGCCGCGTCATCCCGCTCGGCGGCTGGGGCGGGGTGGAGTCGTTCGCGTCGACCCCGCACGACACCGCCGAGATCGTCTTCACCTCCGGCACCACCGGCGAGCCCAAGGGCGTCGTCCTGACCCACGCGAACCTCGCCGCCGATTTCGCGCCGCTGGAGCACGGCTTCCGGAAGCACGAAGGGATCGCCACGCGCGTCGGGGAGCTCCCGGTCCTCTCGAGCCTGCCGCTGTCGCACATGTTCGGCCAGGCGATGAACCTGTTCGTGCCGCTCTACATGGGGCTCACGGTGGCGCTGGTGCCGCCGCGGCCGCGCGACCTGCTCGACGCCGCGCCGCGGGTCGGCGCCTGGGGTCTGTTCACGGTGCCGCGCCTGCTCGAGCTGATGGCGGCGGAGATGCGGCGCTTTTCCCCCGACCCGCGCGATCAGGCGAGGCTCGAAGCGCGCCTCGCGCGGCACGCCGGCCGGCCGTTCTGGATGCAGATGCTCCTCTTCGGGAAACTCCGCCGGCCGCTGGGGCGGAAGTTCCTGTTCGTGGTCAGCGGCGGCGCGGCGCTCACCGATCCGGTGCGCGATTTCTGGGAACGCGCCGGGTACCTGGTCATCCAGGGGTACGGACTCACCGAGACCGCGCCGATCATCTCGATCTCGAACCCGTTCCGCCGCGGGCAGGGCGGCGTCGGCAAGGCGCTCGCGGGGCAGGAGGTGCGGCTCGGACCGGACGGCGAGATCTGGGTGCGCGGCGCCAACGTCACGCCAGGGTATTACGGCGCGCCGCCGGAGCAGGCCGGCGGTGGCACCACGCTCGATCCCGAGGCCGGGTGGCTCAAGACCGGCGACGTCGGCGAGATCGACGCGCAGGGTCAGATCCGGATCAAGGGGCGCCTCAAGGATGTCATCGTCACGCCGGAAGGGGAGAACGTCTACGTCGCCGACGTCGAGAGCGGCTTCGGCGGGGTGCCCGGGCTGCGCGACGTGGCGGTCTTCGGCTGGCCGTACGAAGGCGGCGAGCGCGTGCATGCGGCGCTCATCCTCGCGCCCGGCGCCTCCGCCGACGAGGTGGTGGCGCGCGCCAACGAGCGGCTCCTCGCGAAGCAGCGGGTGCGTGACTACACCGTCTGGCCGGAGAGCGACTTCCCCCGCACCCCGACCGGCAAGGTGCGCCGGCTGGTGCTGCGCGAACGCGCCGTCGCGATGCGCCAGGAGGGGGGCACCGCGGCCCCGCCGCCGGCGGCCGCCGGCGGCGTGCGCCGGGTGGTGGCGAAGGTGGCGCGGGTGTCGGCCGACCGCCTGCGCGGCGAGACCCGCCTCGTGGAGGACCTCGGGCTGGCCAGTCTCGACCTGGTGGAACTGGCGGCGGCGCTCGAGCAGGAGTACGGCGTGACGCTTCCGGAGGATCGCATGGCGGCGGCCACGGTCGCCGATCTCGAAAGCGCGGCGCGCGCGGCGCTCGACGGCGTCGCGGCGGCGCCGGCCGCGACGCCCGCCTCGGAGCCGGTGCCGCTCGCCCGTTCGGGAGACTCACCCGCGTCCACCATGGCGGTGGAGACGGGCTCCGCAGCGCCGGGACCGCCCGGCTTGGAGGCGCCTCCGCAGGGCGGGGAACTGCCCGCCGCCGCGTCGCCGGCGCCGCCTCCCGGCATGCGCCGCTACCCGACGCCGCTGATGCCACGATGGGCGCGGCGCGCGCCGATCCGCTGGCTCCGGCGCCTCATGGAGGAGGCGGTCTATCGGCCGTTCGTGTTCGCGCACATCCGGGT
>DATKFL010000385.1:0-2847 GCA_035511355.1 Dongiaceae bacterium | reverse complement strand
CCCCGTGCCGGTCGGGCCGAACAGCCCCTTGTGCCCGGTGAACGCGAGGAGATCGATCGCGTCGCGGCCGACGTCGATCGGCACCGCTCCCGCGCTCTGCGCCGCGTCGACGAGAAACAGCGCGCCCGCCGCGCGCACCAGGGGACCGATGCCGCCGACCGGCTGGATGGTCCCGGTGACGTTCGCCGCGTGGGTCATCGCCACGAGACGGGTGCGCCTGGTGATCGCGCGCCGCACGGCGTCGGGCTCGACGACATGATCGGCGCCGGCGGGCAGGCGCGTCAGCGTGATCTGTCCGGCCGCCTCCAGCCGGTTGAGCGGCCGGGAGATCGAGTTGTGCTCGAGGACCGTCGTGACCACATGGTCGCCCGGTCGCAGCACCCCCTTGATCGCCATGTTGAGCGCGTCGGAGGCGTTCAGCGCGAAGACCACCTGCTCGGGCCGCGCCGCGCCGAACAGGCGCGCCAGGAGACCGCGCGTCTCCTGCAGCATCGCCTCGGCTTCGACCGCGAGGCGGTGCCCGCCGCGGCCGGGGTTCGCCCCGGCGGAGCGGACGAAGGCATCCATCCCGCGGTAGACCTCCTCCGGCTTGGGGAAGGAGGTGGCGGCGTGGTCGAGGTAGATCACCGGGGCGCGCCGCTCACTTCGTGTAGCGATCGATCCAGGCGAGGACCGTGTCGTACCAGAAGACGCTGTTGCGCGGCTTCAGGACCCAGTGGTTCTCGTCGGGGAACAGGACGAACTTCGACGGCACGCCGCGGCGCTGCAGCGCGGTGAACACCGACATCCCCTCGGTCTCGACCAGGCGGTAGTCGCGCCCGCCGTGGATCACCAGCATCGGCGTCTTCCAGCGGTCGACGAACTTCTCCGGCGACCAGCGCTCGTACATTTCGCGGTTCTGCCAGGGCGCGCCGCCGAACTCCCACTCCGGGAACCAGAGTTCCTCGGTGCTGTAGTAGGTGGAGGTGATGTCCAGCTCGCCGTCGTGGCTCACCAGCGCCCGGAAGCGGTCGGTGTGGCCGGCGATCCAGTTGATCATCCAGCCGCCGTAGGAGGCGCCGAGCGCCGCGACCCGATCGCCGTCGGTGAAGCCGTAGGTCGCGAGGACGTAATCGAGACCCTTCATCAGGTCCTCGTACGGCGCTCCGCCCCAGTCCTTGTTGATCGCGTCGGTGAAGGACTGGCCGAAGCCGGTGCTGCCGTGGAAGTTGATCGCCACCGCCACGTAGCCGGCGCCGGCGAACGCCTGCGGATTCCAGCGGTAGTGGAACGAGTCCATGATCGCGCCCTGCGGCCCGCCGTGGATGATGAGCGCCACCGGGTACTTGCGCCCCGGCTCGAACCGCCCCGGACGCAGGAGCCACCCCTGCACCTTGTCACCGTGCGCGCCGGTGAACCAGAACTCCTCCGGCACCGACAGGGCGATCCGGCTCAGCCGCTCGCCGTTGACCGCGGTGAGCGCTTTCACGTCCTTGCCGTCGAGCCGGCTCGTGAACACCTCGTCCGGCGAGGTCATCGAGCTGCGCAGGTAGACCAGCCTCCCGCTCTTCGAGACCGACAGGGAGGTCACCCGTCCTTCGGTCGTGAGCGCGGTCAGGGTGCCGTTCAGGTCGACCCGGAAGATCTTCTCGCGCGCGTAGTCCTCGGCGGTGAGCACGAGCCCCTTCCCGTCGGGGAGCCACGCCACCGAGGCGACCGATCGATCCCAGCCGGAGGTGATCGACCTGCGCGCATTGCTCGCGAGGTCGAGGACCATCAACTGCTGCCGATCGGCCTCGTATCCCGGGCGGCTCATCGCCGCCCAGGCCAGCATCTTCCCGTCGGGCGAGAACGCCGGGGCGGTGTCGACCGCGAGGTTGTCCTTCGTCAGGTCGCGCCGGCCGCTGCCGTCGGCGTTCACCCAGAAGAGGTCGACGTCGGTCGTCCAGGCGAACGGCTCGGCGGGCGACTTGGCGACGTAGACGATCGCCTTGCCGTCGGGGGACCAGGCGTACTCGGCGTTGTCGCCAAACGGCTTGGTCGGGGCGTCGATGTCGAGACCTTTCAGGAGATCGACCGGCGCGCCGCCGCCCGGGTTCCAGACAAAGATGTGCTGTCGCTTGCCGTCCTCCCACTCGTCCCAGTGCCGGACAGGGAGGGTCTCGTAGACCCGCGCCTGCACCGGGTCGGATTCCTTCTTCTTGTCGCGGTCGGCGGTGCACTGCAGGTCGGCGCAGTCGGGGAACACCTCGGCGGTGAACGCCAGGCGGCTGCCGTCGGGGGACCACTGGAGGTTCGAGACGTCGACCGGGAACTTGCCGAGCGGCGCCGGCTCGCCCCCGGCCGGATCGATGCTCCAGATCTGCGCGGCACCGCCACGATTGGACAGGAAGGCGATGCTCGACCCATCCGGCCGCCATTGCGGCCCGGTGTCCCGCGCCGCCGCCGTCGTCAGCGCCCGCAGCCCCGTGCCATCCACGTTCACGACCCAGAGGTTGATGCGGGTGCTGTTCGCGTCGTAGTCGTAACTGCGCCGCGTGAACACCACGCGCTTACCGTCCGGGGAGATCTGCGGCTCGCCGAGCCGCTCCATCCCCACCATCTCCCGCGCCGTGAACGGACGCCTCTCGCCCTTGGTCCCCTGCCCGAGCGCGGTACCCGGCACGGCGAGAAGACCGGCCAGAAGCCCCAGCGTCGCGAGGGAAATCCCGACGCGGTCGGAGAAGTGCGGAGCGCGGGCGCAGCCGACGACAGATGAATTCACGGTGCCTCCAGTCAGATTCGAGGTGATGCGGCCTTGTACCGTCCCCTCGTCATGCTGTCAAGGATCGGGGAGGAGCGATTCGACCGGCGCCTTCAACGCGCCGA
>DATKFL010000384.1:0-5911 GCA_035511355.1 Dongiaceae bacterium | reverse complement strand
GAGCCGATCGAGCTGATCGTGGCGCCCGACGACCGCACCGAGGCGGAGCGCGTCGTGCGCCGCGCGCGCGAGCTGGGCCGCTCCGGCGCCGGCGCCGCGGGCCGGCGCGAGGCGCGGCTCGACGACGTCGCCATCCTGTACCGCACCAACTCGCAGTCGCGCCTGTTCGAGGAGACCCTGCACCGTCACCAGGTGCCCTACGTGATGATCGGCGGGACGCGCTTCTACGATCGCAAGGAGGTCCGCGACGTCGTCGCCTACGCGCGCGTCGTGCTCAACCCGAAGGACGAGGCGTCGCTGCGGCGCATCGTCAACCTGCCGCCGCGCGACATCGGAAAGACGACGATCGAGGCGGTGCAGGAGGTCGGGCGGCGCGAGGGCCTCGGCTTCGTCGACGCGGTGACCCGGGCGATCGAAACCAAGGCGGTCACCGCGCGCGCCGCGCGCGCGCTCCAGGGGTTCCTCGACCTGGTCGGCGAGCTGCGGCGCGAATCGCTCGACCTTCCGCCGAGCCGCCTGATCGCGCGCATCGTCAGCCGCACCGGCTTCGACGCGCACCTCCGCGCCACCCAGCCGGGCGACGCCGCGACCCGCATCGAGAACCTCGCCGAGCTGGTGAACGCGGTCGCGACCTACGACGGCATGGAGGACGGGCTGCAGGCCTTCCTCGATCGCACCGCGCTCCTCGGCGAGACCGACAACGTGCACGGGTCGTCGGGCGTCCGCCTGATGACGCTGCACGCCGCCAAGGGTCTGGAGTTCCCGGTGATCTTCATCGTCGGCGTCGAGGAGGACCTGACGCCGCACCTGCGCGCCGCCGAGGAGGACGGCGGTCTCGAGGAGGAACGGCGCCTGTTCTACGTCGGCATGACCCGCGCCAAGGAGCGGCTCGTCCTGACCCGCGCCCTCACGCGCTTCCAGTTCGGGCAGTCGCGGGTCACCGAGCCGTCGCGCTTCCTCCTGGAGATCCCGGCGCGTCTCCTGCGCGAAGCGGTCGCTCCCGACGACGGCCGCGACTTCGCGGGGCGGATCGAGCGCGCCGCGGCGCGGATCGGGGCGCGACGCCAGGGCGACCCGGAGCGCGACATCCGCCATTGGGCCGAGGTCGACGACCTCCCCGACGAATCGACCCCGCCCAGCCTGTACACCCTCGGCTGCAAGGTGCACCACTCGGAGTACGGCGTCGGCACGGTGATCGGCATCGAGGGGATCGGCGAGGGGCAAAAAGTAACCGTGTCGTTCTCGATCTACGGCGCCAAGAAGTTCCTGCCGCGCTACGCGCGCCTGGAGCGCATCTGATGCGCCGGCGCGCCGCGGTCGGGGCCCTCGCGGTCGCGGCGATCCTCGGCGGCGTCGCCGCGCCCGACGGCGGCGCGCGCGCCGCCGATCGCAGGAATCCCGCGCCGCCCGCCCCCGCCGCCGCGCCGTCACGTCCGGCTCCGGAGCGCTCGACCCGCGAGCTCCTGCAGGCCGGCGGGCTGGCGATCGAGGAGGGCAACTTCGCCGCGGCGCGCGACCGCTTCCGCGAGGCCGCCGACATCGACCCGCGCCTCACCCAGGCGCATTTCGGCATGGCGCTGGCGGCGCTGGGCCTGCGCGATCGGCGCGCCGCCGACAAGTCGCTGCACACCGCGATCGAGCTGGCCCCCACGAGCGCCGAGGTGCGCTACGCGCTCGGCGTGACCGAGTTCGCGTTCGGCGACCCGCGCGCCGCCGAGCCGGACCTGCGCGCCGCCGCCGACGCCGACAAGCGCTTCCTCGAGGCGCGTTACGCGGTCGGGCTCGCCGCCGCCAACCGCAGCGATTTCGCCGCCTCCGAGACCGCCTTCCGCGAGGCGCTCAAGCTCGAAGGCCTCGACCCCGCGTCGCACTTCATGCTGGGCGTGGTCCTGGCGCGCGCCGGCCTCCTCGACGACGCGATGGGCGAGCTGGCGCGCGCCGTCGATCGGGCGCCGTCGATCCAGGAGGCGCGGCCGGACGACGCCCTGCGCTTCGCGGCGCGCGCGGTGCCGCCTGCGACCGCCTCCGCGACCCTCGGGCTGCCGATGCCGCTGATCCGTCCGGCGATCTCCTGGGCCGCGAAGGCGGGAGGCGCGGCACGCGGCGGCGCCGCTGCCAGGGGCGCCGCGGCGACCCCGGCGCGGCCGGAGATTCCCGACTGGTTCCTCTACTACCACATGGGGCTGCAGCTCGAGGACGCCGGCCAGTGGGGACCGTCGGTCGACATGATGCAGAAGGCGCTGGCCCTCAAGGACCGCTCCGAGGGTCTCGCGGTGGTCGCCGATCGGCTGGTCGACTACTCGCCGCACTGGCACCTCGCCTCCGCCGATCATCACCTCGGGCGCTACCGCGACGCCTTCCTGCACCTCGGGATCGCCAGGAACGAGGGGAACGCGTCGGCCGACGCGCTCGCGGCGCTCGAAGTGCTGATCCAGAAGGACCGGCTGCGGCCGCGCATCCTGCTCGACGCGCTCCCGGATCGCACCACCGACGAGAGCGTGACGGTGCGCGGCGTGGTCCTCGCGGACGAGGCGGTGAACCGGGTCGAGATCTCCGGCCGCGAGGCGCTCCTCCGACCGGCCGGCGCGATGGAGGTGGCCGACCGCCTCCCCGACGCCGAGAAGGGAACCGCGCGCGACGCCGGCCAGGCGATCCTGTTCGAGCTGGCGAACCAGCGCCTCGTCGAAGGGAGCAACCTGATCGAGGTGCGGCCCTATTTCCGCAACCCGGCGCGCAACGGCGACCTTCTCGAGGCGCGCGTCGTCCGACTCCCGCCGCCGCCCCCGAAACCGGAGCCGCCCCCCGCCCCCGCGAAACCCGCGACCCCGCCGAAGGGCGGCACCAAGAAGCCGGCTCCGAAGCCGCCCCTGAAGCCGCCCGCCGGCGGGAGCGGAGCCCCATGAGAGGAGCCCCGGAGTTCCGGAGCGCGGTGCTCGACCGGCCGGACGGCGGCGGCGCCCTGCCGCGCCGCCGCTTCGGGCGCGGTTTCCTGCTGTCGATCGCCGGTCACGTGGCGTTGTGCGCCTGGCTCGTGGTGCTGGCGCTCGGCGACATCGGCGGCGTCCCGCCGCCCCCCCTGACCGTGCGCTTCGTCGTGACGCCGCCGCCACCGCCGCCGATCGTGCCGCTGCGCGACGCCACCAGGGCGGAGCCGCCCCCGCCGCCCAAGCCGCTGCCGAAGCCGATCCGCCCGCCGAACGAGCCGGTGTTGAGGTTCGAGCCGCTCCGCCCGGAGCCGGTCCGGCCCGCGCCGCCGAAGCTGGAGGTCGCGCCCGACCCGGAACCGATCCGGATCGCCGATGTCGCGCCCGAGCTCAAGGTGCGCGACACCGCCCCGGCGCCCTCGGCCACGACCCTCGCCCCGCTGGGCGCGCCCGCGACCCCGCAGATCGGCGCCAACGCCGAGCCGCAACTCGAATACCTCGTCCCGGGGAAGGCGCATGCCCGCTCCTCGGGCGGCGGCCCCGCCGGCCCCTCGGCGCTCGCGGTGCCGCCCGCCGGCGATCCGCTCGGGTCGATCCGGAAGGGCGGGAGCGGCGCTCCGGGCGGCGACGCCGAGGTCACCCACGAAGGCGCGTTCACCGGCACCGGCCTCGCGTCGTTCCTCGGCAAGCGCTACGGCGTGACCCTCACCGACGCCAGCCGGCTCGGCGCGCGCACGAGCGACGGCGCCCGGTACGCGATGCTGGTGCCCGCGTTGAGCGAAGCGACCCGCGCGGTGTCGTTCCGCGGCCGCCGCGCGGCGCCGCCCGGCGATCCGGTGGAAAGCATCCAGGCCGACGGCCAGGCGGTCGTGATCCACTATCGCGACGGCACGGTGCAGGTGCTGGCGCCGACCCCCGACGGGCTGGTGGCGCTGTTCGTGTCGGCCGCGGTCGCGGCGGGGCGCACCAAGGTGCAGGAGGCGGAGCGGGCCCTGAAGGCGTTGCAGCGCCTGGTCCCCGGAGCGGTGCGCGGATGACCCGCGGGCGGCGGGTGGCGGCGGCCGCGGGCCTCGCGGCGCTCCTGGCGCTGGGCGCGCCGCACTTCGCGCGGGCCGCTGAGGGGATCGACCCGGCCGACCAGCTCGCGGCGGCCGCCGCCGGAACGGCCGCGGCGCCGGGCGCCGCGCGCGGCGGCGACGAGCCGGCCGATCAGAGCGCGCTTCGCAACGACGCCATCACCGCCTACACCGCGCAGAACTACCAGCGCGCGGCGAGCCTCGCGGCGCGCTGGCTGGAGCGCGCGCAGGCCGACGGACGCACCGGGCGCGAGGTGGCGGCGCTCTCCTTCATCCTCGGGCATGCGCGCTACGAGCTGCACCAGAAGGAGACCACCCGCTACGCCGGCGACTACCGCGCCGAGGTGGTGCGGCCGATCGAGGAGAGCCTCCGGATCCTGCAGGACGATCCGGCCTTCAAGAACATGCTGCTCGGCAACGCCTGGTACACCTTCTGGTCGGAGAACGGCCGGCAGGACGCCGACGCCGAGGCGCGCGGCCACTGGCACCTTCTCAAGTCGATCCTGATCCGGCGGGAGGAAGTGCAGAACGTGGCGCGCAGCGCCCCCGAGTACGACCTGTTCGCGCGGCACGCGCTGTTCTACCTCGAGCGCTGTCTCGACTACGCGCGCTCGTCGGAGCACGCCGACCTCTACCTCATGCGCCTCCGGAGCGTCGCACCGTGGGGATTCGGCACCGCCTACGACGCGCGCTTCTGGCAGATCCACGACCTGACCTACTTCGACGACGGGCACATGCGCGCGGCGGCGCTCTGGCAGCGCGGGCTCGACCTGATGCGCGACCCGAAGGCCGACCCGGACGGAACCCTCGCGGTGTTCGCGCAGGCGGCCGACATCACGCGGCGGAACCGCGATCGCGCCGAGGTCTTCCGGCAGATGTCCGACTTCGCCGCGACCCTCGACACCCCGGCGCGGCGGGCGCAGGCCGCCGACTACGCGAAGCAGGCGTACGAGCTCGACCCGGCCAACGGCGAGATCCGCCGGCAGTACGGCACCGCGCTGCATCTGCTGTCGTACGCGGCCTACGCCAGCGGCAAGTTCGACGACGCGCGCGCCCGCGCCCAGGACGCGACCACGTTCGAGTGGGACGGGATGGAGGTCGCCTTCTTCGACCTGTCGCGCGCCGCCGCCGAGATGGGCCAGGAGACCGAGGCCCTGACCCACGGCGAGCGGGCGTTCCGGATGGCGCGCGCGCACCTCGAGGGGACCTCGCTGCAGCCGTTCGCGCAGAACTACGTGAACATCCTGCGGCAGTTCGGACAGGACGGGCTCGCGGCCCGCGTGCTGGCGGAGAACGCCGCGCTGGGGGTGCGGTGATGCGGCGGACGGGCGCGCGACGCGGCGCAGGTCGGCGGTGGCTCGCGGCGGGTCTTCTGGTATCGACCGCGGCGCTCGTCGCGCCGCCGCCGCTGCGCGCCGCCGAGGAGAGCGTCGAGGAGGTGCTGGCGATGGCGGCGCGCTACGCAGATCTGGTGCGCGACAGCGTGCCGCTCCTCGACCGGCGCCCCGACCCGCCGACCATCGCCGCCGCCGTGGACGAAGCGCGTCGCGCCCTCGCCGAGATCGATCGCCTTTCGGCCAACGCCGCCATCTTCCAGGCGGCCCCCTCCGACCGGCAGAAGCTCCAGGACCTGGCCGCGACGGCGCACCTGAACCTGGCGCTGTTCGAGACCCACGGCCTCGAGTTCGAGCGCGCCCGCCAGGAGATCGCCCGCGCCCGCGCCCTCTCGGACATCGTCGACGGCCCGTCGTTCCGCACCGAATGGGTGGCGTTGCAGACCGGTCAGCCGGGGCGCGCCCTCCTGACCCGCCACAACCTGCTCACGCTGACCGAATTCGAGGCGGCGCTCGGATCGATCTGGTACCGCGCGCGCCCGGTGGCGTTCGAGTTCCGCGGCTTCAACACCCAGGA